>JBBSUU010000142.1:0-7455 GCA_038234115.1 Mycobacteriales bacterium | reverse complement strand
TGGTTGACCACCAACAAGCCCAGCCCGGCAACGAGGATGCCTGCCACACAGGACATCAGTACCCGAGCGCTGGTTTGGCCGGAGTACCAGCGAAAGAAGACGGTGCCGATGAACATCGAGGCCAGGGAGAAAGTCCCGACCGGAATTCGCCGACCCGCGATAATCCCGATCAGGCACAGCAGCGCGATGGCGACGCAGGCGAGCACCGCCAAAGTGGTCGAGCGCCGATGCCAATGCAGGAGGAATAACACGGACATCAGGGCGTAGAAGAGCATTTCCCAGGCCAGCGTCCAGTACGGTCCGACGGCGTTGGGGCTCCCGAGGAACTGCTGCAACATGGTGACGTTGGCCAGCCAATCGAGCGTGCTCAGCGCAAGATCGGTGGGGCGGCCCAGCACGAAGAGTGCCAGCGCCAACGCCAGGCTGACCCAGTACATCGGATAGAGCCGAAAAAACCGGCTGATCCAAAAGCCCCGCAGGGAGTGACCGCGTTCCAGCGTTGCCGGAATGATGAAACCGCTGCAGAGGAAAAATATCGTGACCCCGAGTTGCCCAAGTTGCAGATGGTCGGCGGTGAACTCCCGGATCCTGGTGGACTGTAATTCGCCGATGTGTTGCACGAGGACGATGATGACCGCGACGCCGCGGAGGGCATCGAGAAATCCGAGCCGTCGCCGGATCGGTGCCAAGCTGGAGTTGTCCCCCACAGGCGCAGCTGTCGGCCCGCCGGGTGTCATGACGCAACCCTATCGGCTGACTGCTGTGCCACCGCCCTAGAGGCAATCTCCGGTGGCGGCATTTACCTGTGGAATCTCGGCCACGACCGCGCTGGCATCAGCCGTGGGGACGGTGCCATCCCCGGTTCCCGCGCCCGGATCCGCGCTCGGCGCGAGCACGTTGCCGGCGGCACCTTCGGGTACCTGGGCGAGTAATGGTGCAGCGATGGGGTCGCCAACCGCCGCAGCCACCAGATTGTTGTCGTAGGACGTTCCCAGAACAAGCCGAACATCCTGGCCCAGGTTTTCCACCACCTTCAGCGTAGCGCCGGGAGAGGAGGCGGCAACAGTAAGTGCGGCAGCCTCATTTCCGGTGGCGTACTCCACGGTGACGCCGTCCTGGGTCTGGTCCGGGTCGAGCCGAAGCAGCGCCGAGTCCGGCACCGAGTAGCCGAATCCGATTAACTGTTTTGCGGCAACGCCGGCCACCCCATCCTGATTGGCCGCATTGACGACGATCAGATTGATTTGATCCGGCGCCACGGTCAGCGTCGGATTGGCGACGGGGGAGGTAGAACCGGCCGGCGTGTCGACCGACGTGCTAGCCACCGCGTCCGGCTCGGTGCCCGGGATGGGAGTGTCGGTGCGGATGGCATTGAGCAAGAGATCTGCTCGCGGTGTGTCGATGTCCATCGAACCGCGCTCGTCCGCGGGCTCGGCGGTCACGGTGGGCAGAGTGTAGAACGTCACCTTCGACGGATCCAGGTCGCCGAGCGATTCGGCAAGCGCCAGCAGGGTTTGGAAGTCAACTCCACCGGTGCTGGTGTTCTGGGTGAATGCGGCGACGAAGGCGTTGAGTTTGGCCGGATCGAGCAGGGTGCCGGCAGATTTCACCCCGCGCAGGATCGCTGACAGAATCAACTGCTGGCGATGGATCCGGGCCGTGTCGGAAGCAGTGTCGCCCTTCACTTTTCGAGCGCGGGCCAGGTTCAGCGCCTGGGCGCCATCGATCCTCTGTTCGCCGCCGCTGGCCAGCACGGTGGCCAACTGCTCATCGATGATCGGGCCGCAGGCGTTGACAGTGACGCCGCCGAGCGCATCGACCATCGAGGAGAAGCCGGAGAAATCGATCTGGATATAGCGGGTGATGATGAGATTGGTCAGTTTCTCGACCGCGTCGACCAAACATCGGGGGCCGCCGACGCCGAAGAAGGAGTTGATGTGCTGGCGGGCCAGGCTGTTACTTTCCGCATCGGCGCCGTAGGTGTCGGTCGCGGAGTCCCAGGTTTGGCAGGGCACATTCTCGACCCACAGATCGCGTGGCAGCGAGATGACGGTGATTTGCTGACGGTCGCCCGACAGGTGAAGCACCATCAAGGAATCGGTATTGACGTCGCCGTTCAACTGTGACTGGGCGCCATCGATGTTGTTTGCACCGGCCCTGGTATCAGACCCGACGAGCAGGAAATTTTCCGGCGCATAAACGGTGGGAACCAGGGCTGCGGCCGAGGACCCGGCGGCATCGGTCGGCTGGGGGGGAACATAGGGTTTCGGGTTCAGACCGACGTCAACCGAATTTGCCTTAAGTCCGGTGTTGGCGTTGTCGATGATGTTGGCATAAACACCGGTGACTCCCAGTACCAATGCGGAGACCAGGGCCAGAATTACGCTGGCGGTTCGCTTGAGGTAGTGATGCGGCGCCCGTTCCGGTGGGGTTACTGAGGTCGGCTTCGGTGGATTTTGCAGGCTGGCCGGTCCCGGATCGCCCAACGGGGCAGCGGCCGAGGAGCCGACCAGCGACGCGCGCAGCGACTCGCGGACCGCTTCGGCGTTGTTTCTGGCCGTGCTGTCGGCCGCGACGATCGGCAAGATCTCGGTGTTGGAATCCAGATCGTGATTGATCGCATCGACCCGGCCGGCTGCCGCGCCGGCTGCCGCGCCGGTGGCCGGCCGCGGGGGACCGGCAGAACTCGGCCCGTCAGAGATGGGCATCATCACGGTGGCTTCGGAATCGGCTGAATCGCTCGGGGAGGCGATGGTGGCTTCCGGATCGGATTTTTGCGCCGGCGAAGCCGGGTCTTGAGGTGCCGGTGCTGCAGCTTCGTTCACCGCGGGTTGCGCAGCCGCATTTTCTCGCGCGGCTGCCCGGCGACGCCGACGGGGTGTCGTCGGTTCGTCGGTGTCAGACCGGAGTCGGGCGAGCAGATCGTCGACGCGGGTGGCGTCCAGTCGCTCGGCATTCCATCGGCGAGGTCGATCCCAGGGTTGCTGAAGGGCACCCTGTTGGTCCGGGGTCTCGGATCCGCCTGAAACCGGTTCGTCGTCTCCGGAATGCTCGTTGGCGCGTGGCCCGTCGCTCACGCGACCTCCTTCTCTTGGCCGCCGCGCTGCTGGTCGACTGCCGGCTGTGTCTCTTCGAACTGCTGTAGTGGTGATTCGGTGTCAATGCAGCAGCGCAGATGCGCTCATCTGCATTGCTGTTGGTTACCCTCGCTTAACGGTTGGGTCATCACGGGTACTGCCAGCAGCCGCCCCCGGACGCTGGTGCATGCGCAAAACCGGCTGATGTCATTCAATTGTGTACACCTGCGTGAACGGACCCCTACGACATTATTCACCGAATGTGTGTTCTTCGGATGTCGAGTCGCACACATGAGGTTGTTTGCGCAGGTGAAAGATCCCAAAGTCGAGTAGTCGAGAGTGCTCATTCAGTTCAAACAGAGCGGAAAGAGCAGCGCTCGCCCATCCAGGATCGAAACCCGTAGTGACGTCAGGTCGGTGCCGGTCCGTCTGATGTCGGTATAGACCAGTACCAGGACCGGCATTCGATACAACGTGCCGGTCGGGATCGCCATCGCGGCGGATGGTTGGCCGGTATCCGGCGCGGCCACCGGGGTCCAGCCCGGGGTCGGCAGCAGATCATCAAGGACGGGATCCAGGCCAATGGTGATGCTGGCCTGGGCGCACCGTTGTTGCGCACCCAGGTAGTCCGGATGTGTGAGTTGCTCCAGCAGCACACGTTGGGCAGCGACCGGACCGCCGGCGGTGGCATTGATGGCGTCCACCATTGCCGCGACCAGTTGCCGGTCGCCGGCCGGGGCGCCATCGGTGGGTCCGGTTGTTGCATTCGAGCGTTCCACGGTGGTCAAAGCGGCGGTGTCGCTGCCGGCGGTGCCACTGCCCTCGGTGTGGCTGCCGGCGCCGGTGCAGCCGGCCAATATCACCAGCATCACGCACAGTGCCGTCAGTTTTGTGGCCGAGCCGCTCAACCGCGGGCGGTGGGCGCTGGGATCAACCACCGCTGCTGTCGAGTTCGGCATCCGATGGCACGATGAACTCCTCGGGATCATCGAGCCATCCCTCGGGGAGTTGGACGCGCTTCTGGGGCGAACCCTGACGGCCGCGTGGACCTTCCGCAGCTGTCGGAAAGCTCTGTTCAAGATCCAGTTGCGCCAACAGGTCTTCCAATTCGGTCATGGTGGACACCAAGCCGAGAGCGGCTCGTAGATCGCCGCCGACGGCGAAGCCCTTGAGATACCAGGAAAAATGCTTGCGCAGATCTCGCATGCCCCGGTCGGCGCCCATCTCGATGCAGATCAATTCGGCGTGCCGGTGCAGTATCCGGGCCACCTGCCGCAGGTTCGGTGGCGTCGGTGCCGGCCGGCCATCGAAAGCGGCCGCCAGATCAGCAAACAGCCACGGACGTCCCTGGCAACCGCGACCGACAACCACGCCGTCACAACCGGTTTGTTTGACCATCTCCAAAGCGTCTGCAGCGCAGAAGATATCACCATTTCCAAGGACCGGGATGGAGGTGACGGTCTGCTTCAGTTCCGAAATTGCCGACCAATCAGCGCTACCGGAGTAGTGCTGAATCGCGGTTCTACCATGTAACGCGACGGCCGCAACCCCGCTGGCCTCGGCGATCCGGCCGGCGTCCAGGTAGGTGATGTGGTCCGGATCGATGCCGATCCGCATTTTCACCGTGACCGGGATGTTGGCGGTCCCAGCGATTTTCACCGCGGTGGAGACGATGGATTCGAAGAGTCGTCGTTTGTACGGTAGCGCCGAACCGCCGCCGCGCCGGGTCACCTTCGGGACCGGGCAGCCGAAGTTGAGATCTATGTGGTCGGCCAGGTTTTCATCGACCACCATCTGAACGGCCTGCCCGACCACCACCGGATCAACACCATAAAGCTGCAGCGAGCGAGGCTGTTCCTCCGGGCCGAAGCGGACCATGTCCATGGTCTTGGGGTCGCGTTGAACCAACGCGCGCGTGGTGACCATCTCGCAGACATACAGACCGGCGCCGAATTCACGGCACAGTTTGCGAAACGAACCGTTGGTGATCCCTGCCATCGGCGCGAGTACCACCGGTGGCCACACCGAGTATTGGCCGATGTGCAAGGTCTGCCCCACGGGTCCCGAGGCGTTCACGTCGGCGGGGGCGGGCATCGGATAAGGGGCAGTTGCAATACTCACCGCTCTATTGTCCCTGATCCCGACGACTGGTCGGTGCTCAGTTGGTGTGATCCCCTCGGAGCGAACGCCGGTGCGGCAGGCTGGGGTCATGACAGCTCTTGCCCTCGGCTTATTGCAGACCGGCCCGGCATTGGACCGGCCCGACCTGCTGGCACCGTCGACCGCGGCGACGTTACAGGCGGATCCGGTACTGGCGGCCGGTTCCTTCGTGGCCGCTATTGACCCGGAACTGGCCGACACCGCTGCCTTCTGCGCGGCCTACCAGGTGGGTCTGGCGGTGTCGGCGAACTGTGTTGTGCTGGCCGGAAAGCGTGGCGGGGAAGTCAAGTGGGCGGCTGCTGTCATCCTGGCGACGACCAGGGCAGATGTGAACGGAGCGATCCGTCGTCTGATGGACGTCCGGAAGATCTCTTTCGCCGCGATGGCCGAAGCGGTGACCATCACCGGAATGGAATATGGCGGCATCACTGCGATCGGTCTGCCGGCCGACTGGCCGATCTATGTGGACAGTGCGGTGGTCCAAGCCGGTCCGGTGGTCATCGGTAGTGGGCTGCGACAGTCGAAGATCGTGACTCCGGGCTCGCTGCTGGCATCGGTCCCCG
This sequence comes from Mycobacteriales bacterium, assembly GCA_038234115.1. GTDB lineage: Bacteria > Actinomycetota > Actinomycetes > Mycobacteriales > Nakamurellaceae > Nakamurella. The sequence goes on along the minus strand of JBBSUU010000142.1, from coordinate 1,655 downwards.
GCGCGATCGTCGTGGAAGCGCTGGCCAAACCGGTGGGTTGAGTGGTGCGAGGCACCCAGATTTGCTACCCGATGCCGGAAACCTCCCGTTAGCGTTTGCCCAGTTCAGTACGCCGCTGAGTGACGGATCGTTGCTCTGTGCGACGACAGTCGAGAATCTGGCCGGAATTGAGGCCGTTTCGTGATCCGCAACTCAGTGCAAAGTTGTTAGGTTCGGGCTGCGTTTACCCGCTATAGGTGTTTGCGCCATCGGTGGTCCATGCGCATACCCGACGGTAGTCCTTGCTGCCATTGTCAGTGCTGCTCCACCGAGCCGGACCCGTTGTTCACCGCAACACCAGCAGGACCTGAGCAAGTTCCCAGCAGTTTCATTCACAGGAGGTAGTAAGTGCGTATTGCACAAAAGCGCGTAGGCATCATCGCCTCGCTCGCGGTGGTCGCTCTCGCAGCCGCAGGATGTGGTAGTTCCGATAGCCCCGCGGCCGGCAGCAGCGCCGCCAGCAGCGCACCCAGCAGTGCGGCCTCCTCGGCCGCCGGCTCAGCGGGGGAAATGACCTCCGCAGCCGGCGGGTCCAGCGCGGCCGCAGGCTCAGAAGCGCCTAGCTCGCAGGCACCGGCCGGTTCCGGTTCCGGTGACCCGAAAACAGCTACCTCCGCCGCCGATTTCGGGGGTATGGCCGGCCTCGAGGCCGCTGCCAAGAAAGAGGGCGCGCTCAACGTCATCGCACTGCCGCCGGACTGGGCCAACTACGGTGAGGTCATCGCCGCCTTCGAGGCCAAGTACCCGGACATCACTGTCAACCAGCAGCAGCCCAACGCCTCCAGCGCTGATGAAATCGCTGCCGCGGAAACCAACAAGGGCACCGACGCCGCTCCGGACGTCTTCGACCTCGGAACCTCGGTCACCCTGAAATCGCTGGCCTACTTCGCCCCGTACCAGGTCGACGCCTGGGACAGCATCCCGGATATCAACAAGGAGTCGACCGGACTCTGGGTCAATGACTACACCGGCACCATGGCCATCGGGTACGACGCCACCACCTACGGCGACATCACCGACATCAAGGATCTGTTGGATCCGAAGTTCGCCGGTGTTGTCGCGCTCAACGGCAACCCGAACGAAGCCGGCGCCGCATTCAACGGTGTCATCATGACCGCGCTGGCTACCGGCGGTTCGCTGGATGACATCAGCAGCGCGGTTGACTTCTGGGTCAAGGTCAAGGAAGCCGGTAACTTCTATCCCGGCGATGCCCAGCCGGCCACCATCCAGTCCGGCGAGGTTGGAGTCGACATCGACTGGTCCTACAACATGCCCGGATACGCCAAAGCCCTCCAGCCCGAAGGCATCGAATGGAAGGTCTTCGTCCCCGCCGGAGCCGCCCTTGGTTCGTACTACAACCAGGCTGTGAATATCGACGCACCGCACCCCGCCGCCGCTCGTCTATGGCAGGAATTCCTGTTCACCCCGGAGGCCCAGAATCTCTGGCTCAAGGGCGGCGCCAACCCGGTACTACAGGCCGCGATGATCGAGGCCGGCACCATCGACCAGGCGGCACTGGATGCCCTCCCGTCCGATGAGCCACCGGTTGTTCAGACTCCGGATCAGATCAAGGCCGCTGCGGACTACTTGAAGGAAAACTGGACCAAGGTCACGGG
>JBBSUU010000141.1:0-7501 GCA_038234115.1 Mycobacteriales bacterium | reverse complement strand
GGGCGCAAGTACACCGTCATTCTGGAGGCCGGCGCGACCTATCACACACATCGTGGCGGCCTGCTTCACGATGATCTGATCGGCAAGCCGGAGGGCAGCTTGGTGCAGTCCGTCGTTGGTACCGCCTACCTGGCACTACGCCCGTTGCTGACCGACTACGTCCTTTCGATGCCGCGAGGTGCGGCGGTGATCTACCCGAAGGACTCCGCGCAGATCATCGCCTGGGGTGACATCTTCCCCGGTGCCCGGGTCATGGAGGCCGGGGCCGGCTCCGGAGCTCTCACCTGCTCCCTGCTGCGCGCGATTGGTCCCGCCGGTTCGCTCATTTCCTATGAGGTCCGCGACGATCATCTCGAGCATGCCGAACGCAATGTCCAACGCTTCTTCGGGGAGCACCCGGCGAACTGGACCCTCACCCTTGGCGATGCGGCCGAACACCGGGGCGAGGTGGATCGAGTTGTGCTCGATATGGCGCAACCCTGGGAAATGCTGCCCATGTTGGCCGACAACCTGGTACCCGGCGGCGTTCTCACGGTGTACGTCGCCAGCACCACCCAACTCTCCCGGATGGCGGAGGCAATCAGAGAAGACACCGGTTATACCGAACCGGACGCCTGGGAAACCCTGCACCGACCCTGGCATCTGGTTGGTGCCGCCGTGCGCCCGGAACACCGGATGGTCGGTCATACCGCGTTTCTGCTCACCGCACGCCGGCTGGCGGCCGGGGTGAGCGCGCCGCGGCCGCATCGACGTCCCACCGCTACCGGGCACTGAGCCCCTTGAGATAACGAAGCGACGTTCGATATCCCTTTCGTAACATGCGATCAACCGAGGCTGTCGGAGCCGCCGGGTAGTGTTGGAATTCGGCACCAGGAGAGTTTCGGCGACGTCCGGTCTGTCTCACGCAGGCAGGAATTGGGCATCGAAAATTCTCTGGCGGTGTGTGTGCATAAAACGATGGGAGACCCGAATGACAGAATTCGGTACTGGATCCGAGGCCGGCAGCAACCGGTCCGGAGAGTTTTCGGGCTCCACCCCGACGCCGTCCAATTCATATCCTTCCAATCCCAGCGGATCCAGCAGTGACGAGCTCAGGGCGCAGATCCGCGCCCTGCACGATGAGTTGGCAATTTTGCGTCGGCGGGCGGCATCTTCCAGCTCGGACAGTCGCCCGCTGGAACGTCGACTGGCCGAGGCCGGGTCGCAGATCGGCGCTCTGACGGAGCGCAATGACAAACTTGCCGCGACTCTGCGTGATGCGCGCACCCAGTTGCTGCAGCTCAAGGAAGAGGTCGATCGGCTGGCCCAGCCACCCAGCGGGTACGGCGTTTTCATCGAACCAGGACCGGATGGGTCCGTCGAGGTGTATACCTCGGGGCGACGGATGCGGTTGGCCGTCTCGCCGGCCGTCGACGTCTCGGGTCTGAACCCCGGCCAACAGGTCCGCTTGAACGAGGCCCTGACAATCGTTGAAGCCGGAACCTTCGAACAGGTCGGGGAGGTCTCCAGCCTGCGCGAACTCCTCGGCTCGGATCGGGCCCTGGTGATCGGCCACGCCGACGAAGAGCGAGTGGTGCGGTTGGCTGCATCGCTGGCCGACATTCATCTGAAGCCGGGTGACTCATTGTTGGTGGACAGCAAAGCCGGGTACGCCTACGAAAAGGTCCCCAAGGCCGAGGTCGAGGATCTGGTGCTGGAGGAGGTGCCGGATGTCGATTACAGCGATATCGGTGGCCTGGCCCGGCAGATCGAGCAGATTCGTGATGCGGTCGAACTGCCGTTCCTGCACAAGGAACTTTTCAGTGAATACCAATTGCGGCCGCCGAAGGGTGTGCTGCTCTACGGCCCCCCCGGCTGCGGAAAGACGCTGATTGCGAAGGCGGTGGCGAATTCGCTGGCCAAGAAGGTTGCAGCCGCGCGTGGTCTCGAGCATATGACCAGCTATTTCCTGAATATCAAAGGTCCGGAACTGCTGAACAAGTACGTCGGCGAAACCGAGCGCACCATTCGGCTGATCTTCCAGCGGGCTCGGGAGAAGGCTTCCGACGGCACGCCGGTGATCGTGTTCTTTGACGAGATGGATTCAATTTTCCGAACCCGTGGGTCGGGCGTGTCCAGTGATGTCGAAACCACCATCGTGCCGCAGCTTCTGAGCGAGATCGATGGGGTCGAAGGCCTGGAGAACGTGATTGTCATCGGCGCCTCCAACCGGGAGGACATGATCGACCCGGCCATCCTGCGACCGGGCAGACTTGACGTCAAGATCAAGATCGAACGCCCGGATGCGGAATCCGCACGCGACATCTTCACCAAATATCTGACTCCCCAATTGCCCATCCACGAGGAGGACCTCCGCGAATTCGGCGGCGATCGGCAGGCCACCGTGCAGGCAATGATCCAGGCCACGGTGGAGCGGATGTACACCGAGACCGAGGAGAACCGGTTCCTTGAGGTCACCTATGCCAACGGTGACAAGGAAGTGCTGTACTTCAAGGACTTCAACTCCGGCGCCATGATCCAGAACATCGTCGACCGGGCCAAGAAATCTGCGATCAAGGCAAAAATCGAATCCGGCGCGCAAGGCCTACGGGTCTCGCACCTGATGGACGCCATCGTCGACGAGTTCGCCGAGAACGAGGACCTGCCCAACACCACCAACCCGGATGACTGGGCACGGATCTCCGGCAAGAAGGGGGAGCGAATCGTGTATATCCGCACCCTGGTCTCCGGCAAGAACTCGGAGGGGTCGCGGTCGATCGATACCGCGCCCAACACGGGCCAGTATCTGTAGATGGAGAACAGTGCCGCCGCCGGCCCACCGGGACATCGCTGATGCCCCGGTGGGCGCTGGGACTGGCAGCGCTGGGCCGACCGGCCTACATCAACACCGGTTCCGAATCGGCGTTGCCCGCTGACCGGAGTGTCGAAGCAATGCGGGACAACACATTTGCCGTCCTGGATGCGGCTGTGCGGTCGGGGATTGATTGGATAGACACCGCACGCTCCTATGGGCTGGCCGAGGAATTCCTCGGTCAATGGTTGATGCGGAGATCGGCTGCAGAACCAGGGTCGGCGTTGCCGCAGGTGTCCAGCAAATGGGGCTACGCCTACGTTGGCGACTGGCAGTTGGACGCGGCTGTACACGAGGAGAAGCAGCACAGTCCCGAGCGATTTCGCTCCCAATGGGCCCTCTCCCGCTCGACCCTTGGTCGGTCGCTGCAGCTTTATCAAGTGCACTCACTGACCCTGGATTCGCCGCTGTTCACCGATCGCGCACTGCTGGCCGAACTCGCGGGTCTGCGAGATGGCGGTATGCGCCTGGGGTTTTCTACCTCCGGCCCGGCGCAATCGCAGACCATCGACGCCGGATTGGAACTGAAGATGGCCGGCGACCCGTTGTTCACCGCAGTCCAGAGCACCTGGAACTTATGGGAGACCTCGGCGGCGGCTGCGCTCAATGCGGCCGCGGCGCGGGACGTATTGGTACTGGTCAAAGAACCGTTGGCCAACGGGCGACTGATCACCCAGGCACCGGCGGCCGTGCGAACGCTCGCCGCGCAATTTGGCTGCGGTCCGGATGCGATTGCGCTGGCGGCAGCGGCTGCGCAGCCGTGGGCCGACCGAATTTTGCTGGGCGCAGCCTCGGTCGAGCAACTTCGGGCGAATTTGCTCGCCGACTCCGTGCGGTTGACGGTCCAAGATCTGGAGTCGCTGGTGGGACTCACCCAAGAGCCCGATCGTTACTGGTCGGATCGGGCAGCGCTGCCCTGGCAGTGACCTCCTGGCCCACTGCCCGCCTACGCGGTGGTGGACAAGGTTGGCGCTCAGCCGGGAATTGAACTTTCCGGCAGCCCCTTGCAATCGTGCAGCCGCCATAATGTATCGGTGACACCACAGATTCCGGGCGTGACTCTCGCCGAAGAAATAGGCGCCGGGGGGTTCGGCACCGTTTACCGCGGTGTGCAGACCCTCATCGGCCGCGATGTAGCGGTCAAAGTCGATTCTCGGAGCCTCACCGATGAGCGTGACCGGCGCCGTTTCGAACGTGAGATCACCGCAGCCGGCCGGGTGTCGGCCCATCCGAATATTGTTTCGCTCTACGACGCCGGAATCACCGCCGAGGGACGACCATTCCTGGTGATGGAGTTGTACACCGGCGGCTCCTACGCTTCCCGGATGAAAAGCACCCCGCCGATCCCCACCGGCGAGGTTCTCGACGTCGGGATTGCCATCGCAGATGCCCTGGCCGCGGCCCACGATGAGGGCATTCTGCACCGCGACGTCAAACCCGCCAACATTCTGATCAGCCGATACGGCACGCCGGCCCTGACCGATTTTGGACTGGCGGCCCTGCCCCGGCCCGGTGCTGAAGCTTCGGTGACCCTGGAGGCGTTGACGCCGGCCTACTCCTCGCCGGAGTCCTTTGCCCGCACTCCGCCGAGCGCCGCCACCGACATCTTCGGTTTGGGGAGCACCCTGTACGCCCTGCTCAAAGGGGGGCCACCGCGTTCGGATCAATCCGGTCAATCGCCGTCGCTACCGCACCTGCTATTCCTGCTCAATCAGCCGTTACCCGCGTTGGACACGCGACCCGACGCCGGCGAACTGATGAAAGTGATCCAGCGAGCCACCGAAACCTTGCCGGCAAACCGTTATGCCACGGCGGCGCAGATGCGCGACGATCTGATGCTGATCAAGGCGGGCTACCCGATCATCCGGCCGCAATCACCTCACGTCACCACGGCCCCGTCAGCCCAAACACCCCCACACCCCGATCCGGAGTCACCCACTATCGGCAGCGGTGCTCCCTCGCTATCACCTGCTGATGAGCTCACCGGACGGGCAGCCGGGCCGACGCCGACGAAATCTCGGACCAGGGCGATTGCGGTGGCAGCCGTCGTTATCCTCGTACTGGTTGCGATCGTGATCGCCGCCAAGCTGACCGCAGACTCCCCACCCGGCACCACCGGAGCCGCCGCCGGAGCCAGCACGCCGGCGACGAACACCCCCGCCACCCAGGACGCCCTCGGCGCCTACCTCGGATCCGCTACCGTTGATGGCAGTTACAACATCGAGGTACTGCCACCCCGAGAAGCGCTGTTCTACCAGGGGGACAAGGGCTTTCACTGCGTGGCCGCACTGTCCGGCGCCGGGGAGGTGACCACCGGCCTCAAGGGCAACTAGCCCGTCGGTCGCCTCTCACAACGCTGGAGTCCGGTTTCCAATTCGTTGATGATCCGGTTGGTTTCCAGCACCAGGGCGCCCAGATGTAGCCCCCTGGTAAGGTTAGCGGCCGTCATATCGGCCAGATCCGCATTCATCGTTTCAGCAGTCTTCCGGGCAGTTTCCAGAGCCTGTTCCACAGCCAGCTTGGCCTGGAACCGTTCTTCGTAATGCGTGGCCAATAACGCCGTGGTGAATGCGGTGATGGCGCCGGCGGCGGCAGTGAGCAGATCGGCTCCCATCCGGATCGGCGGCAACGTGCCCTGCTCGTCGGCGAGCGCATCGGCGGTGTCCCGCAGGGAGCGGCCGACAACGCGCACCTGGACCTGCACCACTCGAAGGGTGTCCATGGCTTGCCGCACGCGATCCTGCTGCCCGGTGAGGGCCGCTGCCCCGGGCCGAAGCCGCAGCGAATCAGCCCCCACCTCGACAGCTTCTTCAGCGATGTCGGCCAGCGGGCCGCTGGTCCTGGCCTGTTGCAACCAGCCCGCTGCGCCGGCGCGGGTCCAGCGATGGGCTATCCCACCGGACATTTCCGATAATGCGTCGACGGCACGTTCGGACATCGCGCGGACCGCGCCGGCCGCGCCGGTGACGTGGTTGGGCGGTGCGATCACCAGGTTGATCAGGGCCGAAACAGCCACCCCGATCAGGGTTTCGCCAATTCGCTCCCCGGCGTGGCCGGGGGTGGCGCCGATTGCCATGATCAGCAGACCCGAGATGGGAACCTGTCCGGCCAACCGGGGAGGTAGCCGCATGAGCTGCGCCAGGAGGAAACCCAATGCCACCACGGCGGCGATGGTCCAGAGTCGCGGACCGAAGGTGGTGCCGATGAAGTAGGCCATTCCGATGCCCACGACCACCGCGATCACTCGCTGAACCGCGTCGGTAAACGAAGCCCGAATGGTGGCCAGCGCGACAAAGCAGGCGGTGATCGGTGCATAAATCGGTATCCCGGTCGGGAATGCCCACTTGGCCAGGATCCAGGCCAACGTCGCGCTCCCGGTCAACTTTGCCGCTCGAATCAGGAAGTCCCGATCCAGCCCCAGGATCGCCAGCCCCGATCTCGAACCGCCGGCCGAGAGCGGCGCCAGCTCCTTGAGACGTTCCACCAGTTTGGCCCGTGAGGACACTGTCTCTCGGAACCCCTGCCATCCCTGCCGCAATCCGCTCACCGCGACTATCCTGCCTGGCTTCGGACCGGTAGCGGCAACCACAGCGGGGGACTGTGACCAGAAGCTCCGAGCGGTCGCTATAGGTTGGACGAATGACAGCGCGTCGCATCATGGGAACAGAAGTTGAGTACGGCATTTCCATTCCAGGAGATCCGGGGGTGAACCCGGTGATCTCCTCCACCCACGTGGTCCTTGCCTACGCAGCCTCGGTTGCCGCCCCGAGAGCCCGCCGGCCACGTTGGGATTACGAACCGGAATCGCCATCCAGGGATGCCCGCGGCTATGACCTGGCCGCGTTGTTCGGTGGCAACATCGCGCCGGACCCGGACGATATCGGCGCCGCGAACGTCATCCTGTCCAACGGTGCCCGTCTTTATGTCGACCACGCGCACCCGGAATTTTCGGCCCCGGAGGTGACCAATCCGCTGGATGCGGTCATTTTCGACAAGGCCGGTGAACGGATCATGGAAGCGGCCGCCGAGCTGGCCGGGAGGGTGCCAGGAGCCAAGGCCGTCAACATGTACAAGAACAATGTTGACGGCAAGGGTGCCAGTTACGGAACTCACGAGAATTACCTGTGTCTGCGTGAAACTCCTTTTCCCTCCATTGTTTCCGGGCTCCTGCCATTCTTCGCCTCTCGCCAGGTTTTTGCCGGGTCGGGCCGCGTCGGTATCGGAACCCAAGGTGATAGGGACGGATTCCAGCTTTCCCAACGAGCCGATTACATCGAGGTCGAGGTTGGTCTTGAAACCACGTTGAAACGCGGCCTGATCAACACCCGGGACGAACCGCATGCCGATGCGGAAAAATACCGGCGACTGCACGTCATCATCGGGGATGCGAACCTGGCCGAAACATCCACGTATTTGAAACTCGGCACCACCGCCCTGGTGTTGTCGATGATCGAACAGGGTTGGCAGCTCCCTGACGTCGCGATGGATAATCCGGTGACTGCGGTGCATCAGATCTCCCACGACCCGTCGCTCAAGACAACGGTTGCGCTGGCGGACGGTCGCCAGTTCACCGGTGTTGACGTCCAACGCGCCTACGCCGAAGCAGCGGCCACCTATGTCGAGGACCGCTACGGCGCCGATGCCGACGAT
>JBBSUU010000140.1:0-7512 GCA_038234115.1 Mycobacteriales bacterium | reverse complement strand
GTCGCCATCGGGTTCGGCGCAGTGGCCGGATTGACGGCCTGCGCCCCCGGCCGCCCGGTTCCGCACGCCGGACTCGAATCGGCAGAAGGCAACGCCGCAAGTTCCGCTGCTTCCAGATCCGGTGCCGCCGATTCGACGTCAACCCGGCCAACCGCAGACTGGAATACGGATTTTTCGTCCGGCTGGAACCTGGACTGGCCGAACACCGGGACGACACCCAACAGCGAAAGTTCTCCGGCCGGCGATGTCTCACCACCGAATGCGACCTACCCCGGTCCGGCCGGCCGGATCTCGACTGAACAGGACTTTGAAAACGCCGCAGGCCTCCAGGCAACTGCTCCTCTCGGCACCGGAGTTCAAAGCACCGACCAACCGATCACCCAAGCCGCGACTTCACTGGGCCCGACCACGGATGCCCAGCCCGGTGGCGGTGATACCAGTAGCGACCCAGCAGCGGATAGTGACCCGATCGTCGCCGCCGCCGAACCCGTACCGACGCAAATGCCCGCCCCAACTGCGAATTCGACGGGCACCGCCGTGATCGATCTGGACTGGCCAGCAGCATCGCCGGAGTCGGTTGGCGCTGTTGCCGCTCCGGCTGAAGGCAACTCGGCACCCTTGGATCCTGCCGCTACAGACACGGCGGGCGGCACCGCGGACCCCACAATGCCGACAGAAGCCACCGCCCCGCTGCAGCCGCAGGGGCCGGTCACCGTAATGCCCGGCGATTCACTCTGGTCTATCGCCGCCGGCCGACTACCACCGGGGAGCTCCGTCAGCGAGATCGATACCGGCTGGCGCGCATGGTATCTGACCAATCAGACGCTGGTTGGCCCAGATCCTGACCTACTCGAAATCGGATGGGTATTGATGCCGCCGCCGGCCTGACGCCAATCCTCGCCCAACGATCAATTCGCACCTGGCAGGCCATCGCACCTGGCCACTACCCACTCCACTCTTTCGATGAATCGAGTTCAGATGTCCAGTCCGGCTTTCGAATCAGCCGCCACGCACACCTCCCACCTACCCCCGACGCTCGAGCCAACATCGATTTCGGCCGCTCTGCCGGCTCGCGTCGATAGGCAAGGATCCCCGTTGGCTCCGTACCTGGGCGCCCCGCCAATTTCACAGCCACCTTATGACGAAGTCGCGCGCGCACCGCGCGGCCGGACCGCCATCGCGATGCGATCCAGGACGCAGCAGCGATCGCAGATTCTTTCCCGCGATCCGGCAGGTGCTTCGCCAACTCTCGACCTGGTGCGCTCAGCGGGTCCGGTGCACTCCTCGGGTCAGCCGACCGAGATACGGGACGCCAACGTGCCCGGCTGGTCGCACGAGGCCGATTCCGGAGTCACCCTGACCACTGCCCGGGAGCTACCTCCGAGTCGCACCGCGAGTCACCTTTTGGCCCGGGCGGTGATCGAAGTCATTTCCGGCTACCGACAACTGGCTCAACTTCGGATCCATTGCGCGCCAGAGGTTTTTGCCGGCATCGACAAGCATATTCGGGTCGGCGGCCCACCTGCGAAATTGACCTCGGTGCACGCCAGCGAACCGGCCGATGGAGTGATCGAGGCGTGCGCGGTATTTCGCCGAGGGCATCGGGTGGCCGCGCTTGCCTTTCGATTGCAAGGAGTGGACGGCCGCTGGCGCATCACTGCGATGCAGATCGGTTGAAGTCCCGAAGCAGCTTTCAACCGCCGAAGTTTCGAGCGGTACGCAGTTGTCAGCCGCCGAAGTTTCGAGCGGGAAGCAGTTACGAGCAACCGGAGTTTGCAGCGAGCTGAAGTATTGAGCCGGCAGAAGTTGTCGCTGCCGGCATCGTGCTGCCGGAATCAAAAAGTGGACCATCTGCAGCATTCCCGGTGCGGGAAACTGCAGACGGTCCACCTGGCCCGAAAACCGATGCCGAACGCTGCGGGAATTACCCGGTCAGGCGCCCGATCGTCCGTGGCACAACTTGTACTTTTTGCCGGACCCACAGGGGCACGGCGCATTACGGCCGACTTCCTGGGTACCGGCCGATTTGGTCTTGGTCGCACCGTGGGTTTCGGTGCCACCGCCTTCACTCGGCCCGGAATAGGTCAAGGCCTGCGTCTTTCCCACCGGAGCGCCCAATCCCTTGGCCCGTAGTGCGGCCGGCGCAGCGGCCAAGCCGTTTTCCGGCTTGGCGACCTTCTGCTGGGTCGGCAGTGCCTCCACCGGACGTCGTCGGCGCTGCGGCCGCGCGACCGGCGCAGCCTCCGCGGCGGGAGCCGTTCCAGCGGCTTCCGGCGTCTGAGCTGCACCGGCCGGGGCGGCAGCGGCGGGCGCAGCATTGGGATCCGGCTGCGCTGTGACCTGAACCTGCAGGTTGTAGAGGAATCCGACGGACTCTTCCTTCAGTGCGTCCAGCATGGACTGGAACATGTCGAAGCCCTCGCGCTGGTATTCCACCAACGGATCCCGCTGGGCCATGGCCCGTAACCCGATTCCCTCCTTGAGGTAATCCATTTCGTAGAGGTGCTCGCGCCATTTGCGATCCAGCACCGACAGGACGACACGGCGTTCGAGCTCGCGGGTAATCGGCGCGGTCAGCGTCTCCTCCCGCTTTTCATAAGCCGCTCGAGCGTCGGCCAGCACCGCAGTCTTGACCGTTTCGGCGTTCAGATCACCGTGCTCCTTGGCAATCGAAGCCGGCGTGACCGACACCGGGTACAGCGTCTTCAAGGCGGCCCACAACGTGTCGGTGTCCCAGTCTTCGGCGTAACCGGTACCGGTTGCAGCCGCCACGTAAGCGGTGACAACGTCAGAAACCATGTGCTGCACCTGCTCGTGCAGATCCTCACCGTCGAGCACCCGACGTCGCTCGTCATAGATCACCGTGCGCTGCTTGTTCATCACCTCGTCGTACTTGAGCACGTTTTTGCGGATCTCGAAGTTCTGCTGCTCGACCTGGGTCTGCGCATTCTTGATCGCCTTGGAGACGAAACTGTGCTCGATCGGCATGTCCTCGGGCATCCGCAATCGGGTCATCAGCATTTCCACGGTTTGACCACCGACCCGTCGCATCAGGTCATCGCCGAGTGAAAGATAGAAACGGGATTCACCCGGATCGCCCTGCCGGCCGGATCGGCCACGCAGTTGGTTATCGATCCGTCGGGACTCATGACGCTCGGTCCCCAGCACATACAAACCGCCGGCCTTGCGAACCTTCTCGGCCTCGGTCTTGGTTTTTTCGGTGGCGTCCGCGATGGCCTGCAACCAACCGGCCTCGTACTCCTCCGGGGTCTCGGTCGGGCTCAGCCCTTCGGCCCGAAGGGCCAGATCAGCGGCGAACTCGACATTTCCGCCCAAAATGATGTCCGTACCGCGGCCGGCCATGTTGGTGGCGACAGTCACTGCGCCCGCGCGGCCGGCCTGCGCGATGATGGCCGCCTCCCGCGCGTGGTTCTTCGCGTTCAGTACCTCGTGCGGGATACCTGCACGCAGCAGCTTCTTGGAAAGCAACTCCGATTTTTCGACACTGGCGGTGCCCACCAGGACGGGCTGGCCGTTCTCGTGGCGTTCCTCGATATCGGTGACAACAGCGTCGAACTTGGCGTCCTCGCTCTTGTAGATGACATCCGCCTCGTCCTTGCGGACCACCGGGCGGTTGGACGGAATCGGGACAACGCCGAGTTTGTAGGTCTGCGAGAGCTCTGCCGCTTCGGTTTGCGCGGTTCCGGTCATTCCGGAGAGTCGGCTGTACAACCGGAAATAGTTCTGCAGGGTAATGGTGGCCAAGGTCTGGTTCTCGGCCTTGATCTCCACGCCTTCCTTGGCTTCGATCGCCTGGTGCATACCTTCGTTGTAACGACGCCCGTGCAAAACCCGACCGGTGAACTCGTCGACAATGAGCACCTCGCCGGAGACGACGATGTAGTCGCGGTCCTTCTTGTAGAGCTCCTTGGCCTTGAGGGCGTTGTTCAGGAAGCCGACCAGCGGGGTGTTGACCGATTCATAGAGGTTGTCGATGCCCAACGCTTGTTCGATCTTGGCGACGCCCTCCTCGCTGACACCGACGGTGCGCTTGGACTCATCGACCTCGTAGTCGATTTCTTTCTTCAGTCGCGGGACCAACCTGGCGAATTCGCTATACCACTTGGAGGACTGATCGGCCGGTCCGGAAATGATCAGCGGGGTCCTGGCCTCGTCGATGAGGATCGAGTCGACCTCATCGATGACGGCGAAATTGTGACCGCGCTGGACCAGGGCGTCCTTGGACCAGGCCATGTTGTCACGCAGGAAATCGAAACCGAATTCGTTGTTGGTGCCATAGGTGATGTCGGCGTCGTAGGCAACCTTGCGCTGCGCCGGCGTCAACTGGGAGAGGATCACGTCTACCCGCATGCCCAGGAAACGGTGTACCCGCCCCATCCATTCGCTATCGCGCTTGGCCAGGTAGTCATTGGTGGTGACCACGTGGACCCCGTCACCGGCGATCGCGTTCAGGTAGGCCGGCAGCGTTGAGACCAGGGTCTTGCCCTCACCGGTCTTCATCTCGGCAATATTGCCCAGGTGCAGTGCCGCGCCACCCATCAACTGAACATCGAAGTGCCGCTGTCCCAAGGTCCGCTTGGCCGCTTCTCGCACGACGGCAAACGCCTCGGGCAGCAGGTCGTCCAAGGTCTCACCGTCGGCGAACCGCTTTTTGAACTTGTCCGTCTGCTCGCGCAGCTCATCATCGGTGAGGTCGACGTAGTCATCCTCAAGGGTATTGATGTGATCGGCAATAGCGCGGAGGCGCTTGACCGTCTTGGACTCGCCTGCTCGTAGCAGTCGGGACAGAACCACGTGTTCACCCTGTCGTCAATAGAAAACTTGTCAATACGTGCCGCGCGCCCGAATTGTCCGCAGGTCACGCCTGCAGCCGTCGGAGCACCGGCACGGTTCAAGAACCGAAGTCAATCTCCAGCCTCACCATGGTATGCGCAATAGTGCGGTGCTTGGTTGCCCTTTACCGGCAGAGTCCGACACACCGCTCGGCACCACCACGTTGATCAGCGCAAAGCCGCGCCCCGGAACTCCGATGGTCGATAAACAGCTGACTTTCGGTAGCGACCGGGGCGCGGCAGCAATCTGTTCAGGAACCCACCTGCGCGTCAGGCCAGCCGCAGCAACCCGTAGTCGAACCCGTGCCGGCGATAAACCACCGTTGGCAACTTGGTATCGGCGTCGTTGAAGAGATAGAAGTCGTGACCGACCAGTTCCATCTGGAACAACGCCTGATCTACGGTGATCGGTTCGGCCGGGTGATCCTTCACCCTGACAACGCGACCCGGACCCCCATCGGCTCCATGCCCGAACGAGCTGTCATTGGTATCTTCATCGAATGCGCTGTGATCACGATGATCGGCGTCCTCGGCGTTACCGGATGCGACCGAATCCAATAGTGATCCGACCAATTCGCCCGAGGGGTCGACCACCGCGCTGATCGAAGTTCGTTCGTGACGCTTGTCGTGCCGCCGATCCGCGGCCCGTCGGGCCCGGGTCTCAAGTTTGTCGACGGCCTGTTCGAGGGCGGCATAGAAATTTTCCGCCTTGGCCTCGGCACGAACGGCCGGGCCTTTGGTGACGAGAGTGATTTCGACTTTCTGGCACACCTTGGCCTGACGTCGATTGGATTCATGAGCGAGTTCGATCTCCGCTCGGACGATCTTGGAGTCATAACGCTCCAGGCGGCCCAATTTGTCCGCAACTTTGGTCCGGTAGTGCTCCGGGACCTCGACATTGCGTCCGGTGACAACGATGTCCACATCTCCTCCTGGCCTGTACGTTCTGCCCGATCTCGTGGTAGATCGGCGCAATAATGCAGGTGGAACAGCTCCCGGTCGGACGTCGAGTAACACTTTCTCATCACCACGAGCGATGCGCCGGCAGTGCTGGTGACTCTCGCCGATGATCCGGGATGCCACTTCCGACGCTACGCGAAAGGACCAGGTTCGCAAGGGGTAAAGACGGAATTACGCAGCGTGTCTGCAAATGTGCCGTTTCATATTTCTCTCGCCGCGGAAAAGCTCTCATACGAGTGCCGGAACGGCGGCGAGAACGAGCACCGCCTGGATCTGATGCCCGTGTTCGGCCAGCACCCGCGCGGCCGTCACCGTCGTTGCGCCGGTGGTCAGGACATCGTCGAGTAAAAGCACCGACTGACCGACCGGAGCGGCCGCCGCGGTCCGGAATTTGATCCGTCCCTGCAGGTTGGCCAGCCTGTCGAAGTCATCCAGACCCACTGAATCCCGCACTCCCGCTGCGGTCGTCAGGCATGGTGCGACAGCGACCTGCCGACCATTCACGGCCAAAATCTGAGCGGCTGCGATGGCCATCCGGGTCACCGGATCGCCGCCTCGACGACGAGCGGCCGCGGGCTTGGACGGAGCCGGGACCAGCCAGACCGGTTCGCTGATCACACTGATCGCCAGTAAGCGCTCCAGCCCGGCGGCGAAGGCCCGCCCCAGCAGTGGCGGTAGATCACGCCGACCCTTTTCCTTGCCGGCCAGGATGGCTGCCCGGACGGGGCCGCCGTACCGGGCCAACGCATACGCCGGTGCCCCGAGGGTGACCGCGTCATTGGCTCCTTCGGGCATCCGGATGCGTCGCGGCCGCGAACCCAATGTCAGGGCGCACGCATCGCACCACGGCGAGGGACCACCACAGCCGGGGCAGGGGCGCGGCAGCACCAGATCCAACAGGGTGGAAAGCATCGCCTCACCATGGCAGGCGGGCCGATCTCTATTCGGCCGCCCGGGACCGAATGTGGATGAAATTGGCCTTGTGGACAGTCAGGCTCAGTGCGGATAGAACGGGGAACCACCGCTCAGCGCAGTGCCACCGACACCGGCCGGCACCCACGACTCGGAGTTGTCCTCGCTGTCCAGCTTGTAGATCCGATGCCCGAAGGCGACCATGATGGGCTGACCGGCAGTGATGCTCTCCACATCCTGCGATGTCCTGGCCAATTCACTGTAGGACCGGCCGTCAACACCCACCCGGAAGCCGATCTGGTACGGACTCACCGAATTATCGGTCGCAGCGACCAGGAGCGTCTGGGAGTCCTCCCAGGACAGGGCTCCGACCGACAGGTTGTTCAGGAACGGGGTGACGTTCTCCAAGGAAGCATTCGCGCCGGTGGTGCTGACCGCGCCATCAGAGCCCTTCGTCTCGGTGAAGACAACGACTGCCAGATAAAGTCTCTTGTTGGCGATCAGGGCGATTCGGACGCCGTCAGGTGATAGCGCCAGCGCGGTGACCGGCGGTGCGATGGAGTCCAATGCCGTGGTGTCGACGTTGTACAGACCGCCGGCGGCGAGGTAGCGCTGGATAACCGGTTTGGTAGTGCCGTTGAGCACCACCCAGGCCTCGTCCCCGGTGCGGTTGAAACTGGGCGTGCTGATGACATCCGAGGAACTCATTCTGGCCTCTAAAGTCTTGCGGGACAGCGGCTCTCCCAGATAAAGCACATTTTCGCCGCTACTGGATCCGATGGCTGCG
>JBBSUU010000139.1:0-7515 GCA_038234115.1 Mycobacteriales bacterium | reverse complement strand
TTGGCCTCAGCCATGATCGCCGGGGTCCACTTCTGCCAGAACTCCGTGTTCACGTGTTTGACGGTGTCGACTCGAAAACCGTCCACGCCGAAGTCCACCCAGGCCTTGTAGATATCTTCGAACCCTTTTTCCACCACAGGGTTTTCGGTCATCAGGTCATCGAGGCCGACAAAGTCGCCGAAGGTGTTCGACTCACCGGAGAACAGTGAATCGCCACGATTGTGGTAGAGGAACGGGTTGTTCAACCAGGCCGGCACCTTGACGTTCGACTCGGCGTTGGGAACGACCGGGGTGTAGGGGAAGGAGGCCAGATTCATGGCCGGGAACGCGTCTGTGTTGGCGTATTTGAGGTCTGACGGGTCGAAGGGCTGCCCCGCGGCATCCTTGTACGGGCTGGTCGCCTTGGGGATGTAGTCGTACGTCTTCTGGGTGTAGTCGATGACATCGGCGGTGTGGTTGGTGATGATGTCGAAGAAGACCTTCATCCCCTTCGTGTGGGCTTGGGTAATGAGGGCTTTCAGCTCCTCGTTGGTGCCCAGGTGGGGATCGATCTGGGTGAAGTCGGTAATCCAGTAGCCGTGATACCCGGCGGAGGCGTCAGCACCCGCTCCTTGTACCGGCTTGTTCTTGAAAGACGGCGTCAACCAGATGGCCGAGGTGCCCAGGCCCTTGATGTAGTCGAGTTGATCGGTCAGGCCTTTCAGGTCGCCGCCCTGGTAAAAGCCCTTATCGGTGGGGTCGAAGCCGGTGGCGATCCGATCGCCGGTCAAACCGCCCTGGTCATTTGCCGAATTTCCATTGCCGAACCGGTCGGTCATGACGAAGTAGTACTGGTTCTGGGCGCCGGCCTGTCGGACCGGTTGCCGGAGCAGCGCATCGTCGGCAGCGGTGTAGCCACCGGTCACCGTGGTCGGGGTGAGCGACGTGCGGTGGGTGGTGTTGTCATAGCTGACGATCAGCTGGGTGTCGCCGGCCAGGACCAGCTTCATATCGTCCTTGCCGCCGTTGGCGCCGTAGGACTCGTCAAAGCTGCCATTGATGGTGATCTTGTATGCAAAACTGCCGGCCGGCACCGTGAAGGTAGCGGCAAAAACTTCGGGGTCTGCAGTTACGTCAAGCTGTGTCTTGGCGCAGGCCGGATCCCAGTCGGCAGCGCAACCCAACTCGGACTGCAGATCGCCGGCCAGCGTTACCGTGGTGGGCGCCGCGGCGGCGGATTGGATGAACATCGCACTGGAAAGCGCGACCAGCGCAATGACACCGCCCAATGCGGTCGATCTCGTCAAGTGCCTGCCGGACCGCGTCATCAATGACCTTCCCAAGTCGACTGAGACCATCACGGCCGCTCCGATGCGACGTGATGGCCATCACATTCCTGGGAGAGTAAAGGCTTGATCTCCTTCTGCGCCAGAGAAGATCGCTGACGTGAACCATTCGGCCCTAACAGTCGTCTGATAGGAGATTTATGTCCGAAATCACCGGGGCTCGACGACCACCTACTCGATTTTTTGTTCCGAAGGTTTCATTTCAGCAACTTCTGGAGCAACAAATCGAACTTGGAGGCGGTTCGACGCCCCAGTGGTTCCGGACGCGTGTGACGCGTCCTACACTTAGCCTGCTTAGTTCGTGAATGGGATCACAAGCTTCTCGCGGGCCGCCGCCCACACTCGAGAAGCTGGTTTCAGATAACAGCATGATGGTGTTATGACCAACGAAAAAGAGATGAATCCTATGCAAGCCCCGCAGACCGAGAACTGCGCCGACGTGATCATCGTCGGCGCTGGACCGGCCGGTGCGACCACTGCTACCTACCTGGCCAGGGCCGGGGTGGACGTGTTGTTGCTGGAGAAGAGCACCTTCCCGCGGGAGAAGGTCTGCGGCGACGGACTCACCCCGCGCGGCGTGAAGCAGTTGCTCGCGCTGGGGGTGGATGTCAGCGGACCGGAGTGGGTCAAGAACAAGGGTCTGCGCGTCGTCGGCGGCAACGTCAGCCTCGAATTGCCCTGGCCGGAGCTGACCAACTTCCCGAACTACGGGCTCGTTCGGACCCGGCTGGACTTCGATGAGATGCTGGCCACCATGGCTGTCAAAGCCGGCGCCCGCATGCGGCAGGCCACCAACGTCGGTCTTCCCATCATCGATGAAAAGACCGGCCGGATAACCGGTGTGAACGCCAAGACTGCCGACGGACCCGCTACCTTCCACGCTCCCCTGGTGATCGCGGCCGACGGTGTTTCCGCTCGGGTCGCGCTCGGCATGGGGCTGGAGAAGAGTGAGAAGCGACCGATCGGGGTTGCCGTTCGCCGTTATTACAAGTCCGAGGTCCGCACCCATGACGACTACCTGGAATCACACCTGGAACTCTGGGATCGATCGGATGCGAAAAACCCCTTGCTGATGCCCGGCTACGGCTGGATCTTCGGCATGGGCGACGGCACCGTCAATGTTGGTCTCGGCGTGCTCAACTCGTCCAAGGCGTTCGGTCGGACCGACTACCGCTCATTGCTCAAGACCTGGATGGCCGGGACACCGCAGGAGTGGCAGCTCAACGAGGACACCGCGATGGGCGGCATCCTCGGCGCCGCGCTCCCGATGGGCTTCAACCGGACACCGCACTACCGGGACGGCCTACTGCTGGTCGGCGATGCCGGCGGCGCGGTCAACCCGTTCAACGGTGAAGGCATTGCCTACGCCATGGAGAGCGCCGCCATGGCCGCCGAAGCCGTGCTGCAGGCACTGGGTCGTCCGGAAGGTGCGGCCCGCGAACATGCGTTGGCCGGTTACCCGGTGGCGATGAGCGATCATCTCGGTTCCTATTACCGACTGGGCAATGTGTTCTCCAAGCTGATCGGCCAGCCCAAGATCATGGCTGCGGCCACCAAATTGGGGCTGCCGCGCAAAAAGCTGATGTATCTGGTACTCAAACTGCTTGCCGGGTTGTACGACACCCGGGATGGAGATTGGGCGGACAAGATGGTGGTCGCGCTGACAAAGGTGGCCCCGCGTGTGTAGTGGTATCCAACCCGGAGGTGAGTCTTGTTAGACGCCTATCTGCCGATTCTGATCCTGCTGGTGGTGGCGCTCGGCTTCGCCGTCACCAGCGCCACCGTGATCACGGACAAACTCGGCCCCAGCAGGTACAACCGGGCCAAGTTGGATGCCTACGAATGCGGCATCGAACCGACTCCGCTGCCGGCCGGCGCAGCGGGTCGGTTTCCGGTCAAGTTCTATTTGACCGCAATGCTATTCATCATCTTCGATATCGAAATTGTGTTCCTCTACCCGTGGGCGGCCTCGTCCGAGCAGCTCGGGGTGCTGGGGCTGGTCGAAATTGGCACCTTCATGGCCACTGTGTTTGTCGCCTACGCCTATGTCTGGCGCCGCGGCGGACTGGACTGGGACTAGAGACGACATGGGACTAGAGATGATGGGTGGTAAGAAATGGGCATAGAAGAAAAGCTTCCCAATGGTGTGTTGCTCACCAGTGTGGAAAAGCTGGTGAACTGGACCCGCAAGGCTTCGTTGTTCCCGGCAACATTCGGGTTGGCCTGCTGTGCCATCGAAATGATGACCACCGGTGCCCCGCGGTATGACCTGGGCCGCTTCGGCATGGAGGTCTTCCGGGCGTCCCCGCGGCAGGCTGATCTGATGATCGTGGCCGGCCGGGTGTCCCAGAAGATGGCCCCGGTGCTGCGCCAGATCTACGACCAGATGGCCGAGCCGAAGTGGGTTATCGCGATGGGGGTGTGCGCCTCCTCCGGTGGCATGTTCAACAACTACGCCATCGTCCAGGGCGTGGATCATATTGTGCCGGTAGACATGTACCTGCCGGGCTGCCCGCCGCGACCGGAGATGCTGATCGACGCCATCCTCAAACTGCACGCCAAGATCCTGGACGATCCGATGGGTCCGGCCAGGGCCAAGGAGTGGGAGGACGCGGGTAAGCGCACGGAGTTGGTGGCCTCGTCCATCAAGTACGGCCCCGCCTCCCGGGCGAAGGCGGCGAAACTATGAGTACCCCACCCGTTCCCTCCGGTCCCGGATCCACTCCGAGCTCAACCGAACCGGCGAGGCTTTCCCGGGCGTCGGCTGAAACTGCTGCGGCGGCCGTCGATACGAGCGTCCCGGCCGTTGTCGGCGCGACGCCACCAGGTGGTCCTACGGCGGCGCCCACCACCGGGTTGCAGCGCACCGGCATGTTCCTCACCAATGATTCCGGCGATACCTCCGGGTTCGGTGGTCTGATCAAAGCGCCCTACACACCCGTACCGAGCGAGCGGCCCTTCGGCGGCTACTTCGACGAAGTGGCCGACGCCCTCGCCGCTGCGATGGCCGAGCGTGGCATTCCCGCCAGCGCCATCTACCAGACCACGGTGGCCCACCGCGAGATCACGTTTTATGTTGCGCGCGAACACCTTCGCTCGTTGCTGTGGATTATTCGCGATGATCCCTCGTTGCGCTTCGAACTCGCGTCTTCGATCTCCGGTGTTGATTACGGCGCTGACGTCCCGCAGCGGTTGCACAGTGTCTACCACCTGACCTCGATGACCTACCGGCGTCGCATCCGCTTGGAAGTTGCGGTGGATGTGAGTGACCCCCATATCCCGAGTGCCGTCGAGATCTACCCGACCGCGGATTGGCACGAACGCGAGACCTGGGACATGTTCGGCAT
The DNA here is from genome assembly GCA_038234115.1 of Mycobacteriales bacterium. Classification (GTDB taxonomy): domain Bacteria; phylum Actinomycetota; class Actinomycetes; order Mycobacteriales; family Nakamurellaceae; genus Nakamurella. The sequence goes on along the minus strand of JBBSUU010000139.1, from coordinate 2,843 downwards.
CATCTACGACGGTCACCCGGCACTCACCCGGATCCTGATGCCCGATGATTGGGATGGCTTCCCGCAACGCAAGGATTACCCCTTGGGCGGGATTCCCGTTGAGTACAAGGGCGCCGAAATCCCACCACCGGATCAGCGGAGGTCGTATTCATGAGCACCACTTCGAAGGGATCGACCGGCCCGAACAAGGCCCGATCCACCAAAACCACCGAGGGACGGGTCTTCACCGTTACCGGCGGTGACTGGGACAACCTGCTCAACGAGATCGGTGAGGCCAACCCGAACGACGATGAACGTCTCATCATCAACATGGGCCCGCAGCATCCGTCCACCCACGGGGTGCTCCGGCTGATCCTGGAGATCGAGGGTGAGACCGTCACCCAGGCCCGAAGCGTTATCGGTTACCTGCACACCGGCATCGAGAAATCCTGCGAATACCGGAACTGGACCCAGGGCGTCACCTTCGTCACCAGGGCCGATTACCTGGCGCCGGCCCACAACGAAGCCGTGTACTGCATGGCAATCGAGAAGTTGCTCGACATCGAGGTGCCCCGACGGGCCCAGATAATTCGAGTGCTGCTGATGGAACTGACCCGGATCTCCTCGCATCTGGTCGCGATCGCCACCGGCGGGATGGAACTCGGCGCGTTGACCGGTATGACCGCCGGATTCCGGGAGCGCGAGGAAGCGCTGCACCTGATGGAGTTTCTCACCGGACTCCGGATGAATATGGCCTTCATCAGGCCCGGCGGCGTCGCTCAGGACCTGCCGGAAGGGTGGAAGGAGCGTATCCAGGCGTTCCTGGACATCATGCGCAAGCGGATGCCCGAATACGACAAACTGCTTTCCGGCCAACCGATCTGGAAGGGCCGGATGAAGGGGATCGGGATCCTTCCGCTGGAAGCCTGCATGCAGTTGGGCATCACCGGGCCGATCCTCCGGGCGGCGGGGCTGGCCTGGGATCTCCGCAAGACCGAGCCCTACTCCGGTTACGAGGAATACGATTTCGAAGTCCCAACGATGACCGGCGCGGACTGTTACGACCGGTTCCTGTTGCGGTTGGCCGAGATCCAGGAATCGCTGAAGATCATGGAACAGACAATGCCGAAATTGGCCGAGCCCGGTTCGGTGATGGTCGATGACGCGAAAATTGCGTGGCCCGCGCAACTCTCGATCGGTTCCGACGGTATGGGCAACTCTTTGGAACATGTCCGCAAGATCATGGGCCAGTCGATGGAATCGCTGATCCACCACTTCAAGTTGGTCACCGAAGGCTTCGCGGTGCCGGCCGGGCAGGCCTACATGGCGATCGAGAACCCGCGCGGTGAAATGGGCTGCCACATTGTTTCCGCCGGTGGTACCCGGCCATGGCGGGTGCACCTGCGGGATCCCGGATTTGTGAACCTGCAGGCGATGCCGGCGATGTCGGAGGGCGGCATGATCGCCGACCTGGTCGCCGCTGTCGCCTCCATCGACCCGGTGATGGGCGGTGTTGACCGATGAGTGCAGTCAATCACCGCATTGGTATCCCGGAGTTCCTGGACAGCGGTTTTGTGTTCGACGAACTCACCCACGAACGGGCGCTGGAACTGATCGGCCGGTATCCGGTCTCGCGGTCGGCGCTGCTACCGCTGTTGCACCTGGTGCAATCGGAAGAAGGCTGCGTCTCCCTCGCCGGTGTTCAGTTCTGCGCCGAACGCCTCGGTCTGGAAAGCGCCGAGGTATCAGCAGTGGCCTCGTTCTACACGATGTACAAGCGCAGGCCCTGTGGCGAGCATCTGGTGAGCGTCTGCACCAATGCGCTGTGTGCCGCTCTCGGCGGCGACGCCATCTATCGCACCCTGACCGATCATCTCGGGGTCGGGCAGAACGGCACCAACGGCGAACCGGGTACCCCGGGGAGTATCACGCTGGAATCAGCCGAATGTCTGGCAGCGTGCGACCACGCCCCGGTGGTGACGGTGAACTACGAGTATTACGACGAGCAAAGCCCTGATGCCGCCCTGGATCTGGTGCAGGCGTTGCAACGCGGCGAGAAACCTGATCCCACCCGCGGTGCGCCGCTGAGTGATTTCAAGTCGGTGGAACTCCAGATCGCCGGCTTCTTCCCGGATCTGCTGACCGAGGTGGAAGGGCCGTCCGCATCGGCTCAGACCCTGCGCGGCTCCCACTTGGCCGAGGAAAACAACTGGCAGGCACCGGTAATGCCTGATTCGGTAGCGCTACCCCCAGTACCCGAAAAGAAGTAGAAGGGATGGTGAACCGATCATGACCGATCCGACGCCGACCAAACCCGCCACCGCGCCGTTGACGCCGGTTCTGACGCGGCGTTGGGCCTCCCCACGCTCGTGGTCGATCGATACCTACGAGCAGTTGGATGGATACCACGCCCTGCGGACAGCTTTGACCGCGCAACCGGATCAGTTGATCGAGCTGATGAAGGCCTCCGGCCTGCGCGGTCGCGGCGGCGCCGGCTTCCCGACGGGTCTCAAGTGGTCGTTCCTGCCGCAGGGCGACGGTAAACCGCACTACCTGGTGATCAACGCCGATGAGGGCGAACCGGGTACCTGCAAAGACATCCCGCTGATGATGGCCGATCCGCACTCATTGATCGAGGGCAGCATCATCACCTGCTTCGCGATCCGGGCGTCGTACTGCGTCATCTACGTGCGCGGGGAAGCACTTCACCCACTGCGCCGGATGGTGGCCGCGGTGAACGAGGCCAAGGCCAAGGGCTATCTGGGAAAAAATATCCTGGGCAGCGGGTTTGATCTGGAAATCTTGGTGCACGCCGGCGCCGGTGCGTATATCTGTGGCGAGGAAACCGCGCTGCTGGACTCGCT
>JBBSUU010000138.1:0-7539 GCA_038234115.1 Mycobacteriales bacterium | reverse complement strand
TACGAGCCGACCTCACATGCCGCCGCGAACTTTGTCGATCGGCATCCCGCTGTCATCAGAATCGACCCAACCCCGGGATTCACGCTGTCGCGCACGGACTTTGCAGCCTGGGCAACGGGCCGGGGACACCTGCGAATGGACCAGTTCTATCAGTTCCAACGTAAGCGGTTGGACCTGCTGGTAGCCGGCGATGAGCCGGTGGGTGGACGCTGGTCTTTCGATGAGGCGAACCGCGAACCGCCACCGAAAGGACAGTCGAAGCTGGATGTCCCGCCGCCGTACCGACCGCGGGAGGATGAAATCGATGAGCAGGTTCGTCGTGATCTTGACCAGTGGGAACGTGATGGTTTGATCAATACCGTCGGCGTTGACGGCCCGAGGTTGTTCCCGGTGACCCGTCGCGAAGCCCTGGCGGCATTGAAAAGATTTATCGAACACCGGTTGGGCGCGTTCGGACCGCACGAGGACGCGATGCTGCAGGGCGATTGGGCGATGGCCCACAGTCTGCTGTCAGTTCCGATGAACCTGGGTCTGCTGAGTCCGTCAGAGGTGACCGACGCCGCTGTTCAATCCTATCGAGATGGCTTGGCCCCACTGAATTCGGTGGAGGGATTTATTCGTCAGGTGGTCGGCTGGCGCGAATACGTGTGGCAGCTGTATTGGCACTTCGGCCAGAACTACCGTGAGCGCAACGAACTCACCGCCCATAACGCGCTGCCAACCTGGTTCTCCGAGTTGGACTCCGACGCAGTCCAGGCAGCATGTCTGCGCGATGTGCTGTCCGGCGTCCGCGATCGAGGTTGGGTGCACCACATTCCCAGACTGATGGTGCTCGGCAACTGGGCCGCCGAACGTGGGTACGATCCGAACCAACTGACCGAATGGTTCCAGACCGCCTTTGTCGATGGGTATGACTGGGTGATGCCGGCCAATGTGGTTGGTATGAGTCAGTATGCCGACGGCGGGGCGATGTCCACCAAGCCCTACATCTCTGGTGGCGCCTACATCAATCGGATGAGTGACTATTGCGGGAGTTGTTGCTATAACCCAAAGAAACGGGTGGGGGCGGACGCTTGTCCATTCACCGCAGGGTACTGGGCATTTCTGGAACGCAACCGCTCGCAGCTTTCCGGCAACCACCGGCTGGCGCAGCCGTTGAAGCAACTGGACCGGCTGGTCGATCTTCCTGAACTGGTGGTGCAGGAACGTATTCGAGGCCAAGCGGCGCCCTAGTCGAGCCGGCATGCTGAGCCGGTATTTTCCGATCAGCCGCCCACGATCCGGACAGCTTCATCCAGGAGATACCCGCGACCCGGCGACACCATCAGCAGCTCCCGCCGACGCGAGGTGTCGCTGCGTCGGGTGCTTGCCGGGAACGGGTCGCCATCGGGTTCGAGCAGGGCGAAGGCGTAACGCAGTAGCGGCAGGTCGGCATCGGCCACTTCCCACCAGTGTGCGACCGCGCCGTTGATCATTTGGACAATCCTGGCCATCTGGTCAGCGTAGGCCGTACCGTCCGGGAAGCAGCGGACTACCCTAACTGGATGGATCGACGAACCGGCGGGTCGTTGGTACTCCTTGGCGCACTGATGCTGCTGTTGTTCAGCACCGGCTTGAAGCCCACCGTGGTAGCTGGCCGGTCCGCGCCGGTTCCCATCTCACCGGTGCCGCAGGTGGGCAACTGCCTCCTCGAACCTCCGCGACTGCCCTGGACGCCCGGCAGTCCATTGGTGATTGCGGCCTGTGACGGACCGCGCTTCGGCGAGGTGTCCGGAGTTCTCGACGCTGCTCAAGGGGTGCCGGTATCCGGCCAACCCTGCTCACGGGCCGGGATGAATCCGTACGACTACCTGGGCGTGACCGCCTTGGTGGGCGCCAACAGTGTGTGGGTGCCCACCCTGCGGGTCAATGCGATTGTGGTTGGTCCCACCAAGCGACAGCGTGCGGCCGGGCAGGTTTGGGCCGCCTGCGTTTTGACCCCGGGGGCGGCGCCGGAAACCTACGAGGGGTCCCTCAAGGATGGATACCGCGCCCTGCCGTCAGCCTTCGCCAGATGTGTTGTCGACGCCGAGCCCCTGGTCGCCGAACCGGTGAGCTGCGCGAGCGCGCATCGTTATGAGATCTTCGGTCAACAAGCAATTGCTGGTCCTGGCCCGCCGCCGGCAGCGTTGACAAGTAGTTGCCAGGGATTTGTCGGACTGCTGACCGGAACTGCGGATCCGGCCGCCGGCGGAGCGCTCCTGGTGGAGGCGGTGGCCTACAAATTTGACTCCGCGGGACCGGCGGATCCAACCTCGGATGCGATCCCGGCCGGTGCCAGCGGCATTGTGCTCTGCGTAGTGGTGCCCGAGGCGAAACGAGATTTGGTTCGATCCTTGATCGGGCTCGGTTCGGCGCCGATCCCCTGGGCTCCCTGATGCTTCAGTTCGCCGGCGGCGCTCCCGCGGCTGAAGTGGTCCGGCTGGTCAGTACCGCCCCGGCGCTGGCTGCAATGACAAGTCCGATCGCGACCGCCTCAGCGACGCTGAGGCCTTGATCCAGAATGAAAAAGCCGGCGGCAGCGGCGATTGCCGGCCCGAGGCTCATCATCACGGCAAAGACCGACGACGGCAGGGTCCGTAACGCCACCAATTCCATGGTGTAGGGCAACGTCGAGGACAACACCGCGACAGCCAGTCCGAGCCCCAGGGTGACAGGCTGCAACAGCGCCGAACCGCCGTCGAGAATGCCAAGCGGAAGTGTCAATACCGCCGACAGCGCCAGGGCGATGGCGATTCCATCAGCTTTGGGGAATCTTTTGCCGGTGTGGCTGCTGAGCAGAATGTAAGTGGCCCACAGGACACCCGCGGTGAGTGCAAAAACCACGCCCAATGGGTCGAGGTTGCTGAATCCGGCCCCGCCGAGAAGCATCACTCCGCCCAGGGCCAATGCTGCCCAGAGCCAGGCGATGGCCCGGCGACTGGTGATCACCGATAAGGCCAATGGGCCCAATACTTCCAGCGTCACCGCAGCGCCCAGGGGTAGCCGATCGATGGCTTGGTAGAACACCGTGTTCATGGCGGCCAGGGTGGCGCCGAACCCGATCACCACGGTCCAGTCCGACCTGCTGTAGCCACGCAGCTTGGGGCGGCAGATCGCCAACATGATCAGCGCCGAGCCGAGCAACCGCAGGGTCACCACACCGAATGCGCCCGCACGTGGAAACAGCAGCACAGCAACCGCCGCACCGGAATGCACGGAGACAGCGCTGCCGACCACCATGCCGATGGCAGGCCAGCGACTGCCGGGGGCTGCCTGAACAGCGGAAGTCGACTTCAAGCTCATAACGATGACGGTACGGAGTCCGGGGCGCCAACTGAAATGCTCAGATGGTGACGGTTATGCTCTGCAAACATGACCATCGAACTTCGCCACCTGCGGTGCTTTCTGGCCATCGCCCAGGAGTTGAACTTCACCAGGGCGGCCGCGGTTTTGCACCTGTCGCAACCGGCACTTTCCCGCACGCTGACTCAGCTCGAACAACATCTGGCCGTTCGCCTGGTCGATCGTTCCACCCATCACGTAGAACTGACCGGGGCCGGTGACAAGTTTTTGATCATGGCCCGCGCCGCTATCGAATCTTTTGTGCAGGCAACGGATCCGATGACGTTCCGAGATCGACCCCTGCGCCTGGGATACGCCTGGTCGGCGCTGGGTAGTGCCACCCCACTGCTGTTGCAGACCTGGACGCAGCGATACCCGCAGACAGCGCTGAAACTTTTACGCAGTGATGACCGGTTGGCCGGATTGGCCGCCGGCCTGGTGGATGCGGCCCTTGTTCGGGGGGTGGTGGGCACCGACGCGAACGGTGACGGCGGTCTGAATGCCGAGTGGGTGATCCGCGAGGCCAGAGTCGCGGCGCTGCCCGCTGGTCACGCCTTGGCGGCTCGAGCGCGGGTGCGCTTGGCAGACCTGGTGGATCAGGTGCTGGTCGTGAATCCGATCTCCGGCACCACCTCTACCGCACTGTGGCCGCAGCACCATCGCCCGCGCCGGACGGTAGAAACGGGGAACACCGACGACTGGCTGATGATGATCGCCGGCGGCGGCGGGGTCGGCGTGACCTCAACGGCCACCGCGCAGATGTATCCCCATCCGGGCGTGGTCTATCGTCCGCTGTCGGACGCACCGGGAATGCCGGTGTACCTGTTGTGGCCAAAAGCGTTGCCCCACCCGGCAATTCCCGACCTGCTGGCCATGATGAAGGAACTCGTGGGCCACGAACCAGTGGCTGGGCGGGGGGAAAATCCCGACAACCAGACGAGGCTCTAGCCTGAATCCCATGACTCACGAAGAAAACTGTGTCCGGCAGTTGATTACGGTGATTGGTCACGGCACTACCAAGGCGGCGGTGGATCAGGTTGAACTGGACCTGGGTATCGAAATACTGCGCGCTGACGCCGGGCAGGCCTTCGAAGCGGCCGCATCGGTCGTCACGAGAGTGCTGGTGATTCTCGCCGATGCCGGTGTTGACTCGAGAGGTGTCCGAACAATGAATCTTCGACTCGGGCCTAAAACCCAATGGGTCGACAACGCCGAAAAACTGATGGGATACGTTGTCGGCCAACGACTATTGGTAACGGTTCAAGGGTTGGACGGGCTGAGCCGGCTGCTCACCGATGTTGCGACGGCGGGGCTTGAGGGCGTCCGCTTCGACGGCCTGGCCTTCGCCACCTCCGACCCGTCGGCGGCGCGGGCCAGGGTCCGGGAGTTGGCGATGCTCGATGCCCGCATCAAGGCCGGCCAGCTGGCCGAACTTGCCGGCAAGTCGCTGGGCGAAGTGGAATCCATCTCCGAAGTCGTGGACGGTGGCGGCCCGCGACCGATGGCCGGGACGGAGCTCATGCGAAGCGCCGCCGATATGCCCATTGCCACCGGCGACGGCGATATCAGTGCCGCGCTCCGGGTGGTTTTTCAGATCGCGCAGCGAGAGAACCAGTAGCAGCTGCCTGCCCGGTCAGTCACCGTAGGTGTCGCGTACCCAGGTTGCCCACGACGCGGTCTGGGTGGGTTCGGCCAGGTGGCTTCCCGGCGTCGCCGGATCAGCGATGCAACCCAGGACGGTGCCCTCCCGGTAGGCGCAGATCGAGGTTTGCAGGGCAACCGATATCCCATAGTTAACCGCAACATAGTTGTAGGTGCTGCTTGAGATGTCGTACCAGAAGTTGATTTCTTCCGGTGTTCCGCTTCGAAGCTGTTTCGCGGTCGGCACCTCCCCGATGAAAAGAGTCGCGATTTGGTCGTAGCTTGTGCCCCACATCTGATTGGGAGTTCCGATCACCCAATCTCCGGCGGCCGCTGAATCCGCATCGGTGGCGTCGTAGATCTGTTCGATCATCTGTGCCACACCCTCTGCGATATAAGGCTTATAGCTCGGATAGAACTCACTGGTCAGAAACTTGTCCCAGTGATAGTGCACCAGCTCGTGGACTATCAGTTCTGCCGGGTCGGCGAAAGTCAGTAGGCCTGCCCCGATCACCATCCGGGGTTCGGTTCCGGCCACGTTATACGCGATGCCCTCGTGCTGCCCGTAGTAGCTGAAGGTGGGATACACCGCGGCGGCAAAGTCATCGCGCACACTGGGGTCTGCCACCGCATCTGCCGGGTTGAACCAGCTGTAGAGCAACCGGTCATCGAAGGTGACAAAGGTCGCGATCTGGCTTGTCAGGGTGATCTGGGGGGCGGCCGAGCCGAGAAACCCGGCCAGCCAGCCGTTTGCCTTGTCCTGCGCCAGCAGGATCTGGTCGGCCAGTGCCGCCTCGCCCGGCAGGGCGGCGACAATCCCGGAGGCGCCGCGCGACACATACAACGCACAATCGCAATCCCACGGCGCTCGGGAAACGCTTCGCCAGCCGGTGATCTCGATACCCGTTGGTTTCAGTTGGTCATCGAGCAGAAAGCGCACATCCCAGTCGTAGATGGTCGCGGAAATCTTCAAATCACCATTGGCGTCCACGCCATCGCCGGGAAAGTGGCCGCCCAGATAGACATCTTCGATGGTGCCGGCGGCCGATCCATCGAGGCTGACCCGACCGGCGGAGAACCAGGTACTGACGGCGCCGCCATCCATTCCGATAGCGCTCATGTTGTCCCACCATGAAGTGGCCTTCGGCAGTGCAGCACCGACAAAGTAGTCGAGGAACGCGTCCCGATTCTGCGCGAGCAACGTGTCGGTCATTGCCAACAGATAATCGCCGATATCCACTCCGGTGGGCATGCTGGGTGTTGCCGAAGTGGCGGTCGATGTCGACGTGCTGCTGGATCTGGGCAGGGTCGGGTACTTGGAGGCACCGGCCATGGGCGGTGGCTGCGGGTCAACGCTGCTGCCGAATTCGCCGCTGCCGCCGAATGCACCGCCAGATGTTTGCGGCGCGGCGGTGTCACCGCCGGCGGTAGTCGGTGGATCCGGCGGGATCGCGACGGTGGCGGGCGCCCCGGTCCCGCTGATGGCCATTGTGCAGCCGGTCAGCAAGATGATGAGCAGCGCCAGTAGCGCCGGCCAAAAGCGCGATCGTCGATGTTGCGGCGGGCCGATCATGCGCTCCCAGCCGCACTGCACACCGAATGGGTCAAATTTGTCACAATTCGCGACCAGGACTGTTGCCCGCCAGGTCGCCCGATTCCTGCCGAAGATGTTCGCGCCAGTAACGATCCCGCTGGCGCGGGAACAGGTCATGATCGACGGCCGCCCGAGTGGAACCCTTTTCGGCGTACATCAGACGGTCGGCCTGGTCCAACACCTGTTCCGGGTTCATCCCATGCGCTCGAGCAACTGATCCAACAGCTGCCGAGACGATCGGTGAGACAGCCGCCCCGGTGGCGGAGTCACGGATGGTGATGGGTTCGGCCAGCGCATCGCGGATCTTCTGCTCCAGAGCCCCGGGGTCGACGGCATCTTCGCAATCCCCAGAGCAGATGACCACGAATTCATCCCCGGCCAGTCTGGCAACACAGGAATCGCTGACATCGGCCACCGCGGAGCTGAGTCGCCGGGCGACCAGGCGCAAGTACTCGTCACCGCTGGAATGACCGTACCGATCGTTGATTGACTTGAAACCGTTGAGGTCGATCAGGGCCACCGCAGCCGGTCGCTCGCCCCGTTGCAGTAGTTCCAGATGTGCAATCAGGCCTGCTCGGTTGACCAACCCGGTCAGGCCGTCGTGCGAGGCGGCCCAGGCCAGGTCGACCAATTGCTCGTGTTCGGCCGCCCAGTCCTCGACGCAGACCATGACAAGGGCGTCGGTATCGCCTCGGCCCAATCGCAACCGATTCTTCTTGGCTCTGACCCGGATCACGGTGCCATTGCGATGGATCAGGCGACGCTCGGAGGTGAGCTCTTGGGCAACCCCGGAGAGCAGTAGGTCGATCTCACGAGTGCGTTGTTCCAGATCCTCCGGATGGACGAAGGCAGCGGCACCCAGGTCCAGTAATTCCTCGACGGAGTAGCCCAGCAAATCGGCAAACGGACGATTCGCCCGGACCACCCGGCCCTGCCCATCG
>JBBSUU010000137.1:0-7551 GCA_038234115.1 Mycobacteriales bacterium | reverse complement strand
CCCCATGATCACCGTGGCCCCCAAAATCGCGGGGACGAACACCGCCGGAATCATATACCGGCCGAAAAGGTTATGTATCTCCCAGGCGGGCCAGACTCTTACCCGGCCGTCCAGGAAGCCCAGATAGAAGTCTGGTTGGACTCCCGCCGAGACTTGAGAGGGGTTATAAGGTCCGAGTGCCCAGACCGGGTTGATCTGAAGTAAGCCGGACATCAGCACGACGACACCGAAGACGACAGCAAAGAAGCCGCCGGCCTTGGCCGCGAAGACCGGGAGGACCCGGACACCGACGACATTGTTCTCGGTGGCGCGCGGCCCAGGGAATTGGGTGTGCTTCTGGAACCAGACCAGGCCGACGTGCACGGCGATCAGGGCCAGGATGATGCCCGGTATCAGCAGAATGTGAAGACTGTAGAAGCGACCAATAATGATGTCACCCGGGTAGTCCGAACCGAAGACTGCCCAGTGGAACCAAGTTCCGATCACCGGGATGGAGAGTAGGAATGCACTCACGGCACGAAGACCGGTACCGGACAGCAGGTCGTCCGGTAGGGAATATCCGAGGAAACCTTCGGCCATTCCGAGTACCAACAAAATGACACCGATGACCCAGTTGGCTTCGCGCGGCTTGCGGAATGCGCCGGTGAAGAAGATACGCATCATGTGCAGCATCATTGACGCCAGGAACAGCAGCGCGGACCAGTGGTGGATCTGCCGAATCAGCAGTCCACCTCGCACTTCGAAGGAAATATCGAGGGTTGATGCATAGGCCAGTGACATTGGTACGCCGCGGAGCTTGTCATACACGCCCTGGTAAACCGTCTCGCCCATCGACGCGTCGAAGAACAGCGTCAGGTAGACACCAGAGAGAAGAAGGATGATGAAGCTATACATCGCGACTTCACCCAGCATGAACGACCAGTGGGTGGGAAAGACTTTGTTGAGCGCCGTCCGGACCGGACGTGCGCCGTGATACCGCAGATCAGCACCATCAGCGGCTTTGGAGACCAAAGACTGCTTGGTGGGCCTGGTCGCAGTGGTGAGTCTGCTCATCAGTAACGCCCCTTATTTTCCCAAAATCCTGGACCGACCGGTTCGATGAAGTCACTCAAAGCGACCAGGTAACCCTCCGCATTCACCCCAAGGGGCAGCTGCGGCAATGGGCGACTAGCCGGACCGAAGACTGGCTTCGCGCCGTCGGTGATATCAAACTGCGACTGATGACAAGGGCATAAAACCCTGTTGGTTTGTTGCTCGTACAATGAGACCGGGCAACCGACGTGCGTGCAGATTTTCGAGTAGGCGTAGAGATCGCCGTAGCGCATTGCCTTGTGCTTCTCGTCGCGGAATTTGACCACTTCATCGGAACGCAACCGGAAAAGCATGACAGCCGCGTCTGATGCCTTTGCCCCGCCTTCGACGGCGGGAAACACGGTGGTGATCGACCCGGAAGGAATATCTTCCGGACGGACCAGAGTGCCGTCGATGTACGCCATCTGAACCAGCGATCCGTCGGCCAGCGGGGCCCACGGCGTCACCCACAGTTCAGACTTGTCACCCTTGGACCATGGATTCTTGATGAAGCCACCGAGAACGGGAACCAGCGCAGCAACCCCCAGCGTGCCACCGGCCAGGGCCAGGCTGCCTTTGAGAACCCCGCGTCGCTTGATCTGCATCTTGTCGACGACATCGATGAGCTCAGCACCCATGGTGACTCGGTCAACCTCGCTCGACATTCCGACATGGCGTTGCTGCACAGCCAACTCGTGCGGGGCAATCTTTTTCGCGAAGGCAATGATGCCGATACCGAAGGCGTAGATGCACAGGCCGAGCAGCAGACCGATCAGTGGGTTGTACAACGCGTAGGCCCATTGGTTATCCGAATACGCGGTCTCGTACTGCCAGGGCCAGGCGATGAAAACGACGACGAAGGCGACCGCACACACGGCGGAGAGCAAGAACCAGCGGGCTACCTTGCGTTCGGCATTCTTATCTGCTTTGCTGCCGGCCTCGTAGTGCTCGCCGTATTCGACGAGTTCGACACCGTCGAGGCGGGCACCGAGGCGTGCCAGATCTTCGCGGGACATTGTCGCGAGTTCTTCGTCGGTCGGAATCTCGACATCGTGGCCGCCGCTCATGCTCGCGCTCCCATCCACAGAGTGACGCTGACGATCAGACCCATCCCGACGAGGAATGCGAAGAAGCCTTCGGAGACGGGGCCGAAGCCGCCGAGCCCGTAGCCGCCCGGATCCACCGTGGCCTTCGCGTTCTGGACATAGGTGATGACTGCGATCTTCTCGTCCGGGGTGAGCTGCGCGTCAGAAAACTTGGGCATACTCTGCGGGCCGGAAATCATGGCGGCCCAGATTTCCTGGTCCGTCGCCTCACCGAGGGCGGGAGCGTATTTGCCCTGTGAGAGGGCGCCGCCCTTACCGGTGAAGTTGTGGCACGACGCGCAGTTCAGGCGGTAGAGCTCGGCACCCTTGGCCAGTGCCTCGGTGTTCTGCAGACTGCCTTGCGGAATCTCGGGTCCACCTCCCGTTGCCTGAATGTAGGCACCGAGTTGGGCTACCTCTTCTTCGTTGTAGAAGGGGGCCTTGCGTGGAACCTGGGCACCGTTGTCCGCGACGGGCATCCGGCCGGTCGCGACCTGGAAGTAGGTGGCCGCCTGGCCGACACCGATCAGCGATGGACCGCGGGACTTGACCCCTTGCAGATTTGCACCGTGGCAGGTGATGCAGGAGTTGTCGTACAACTTCTGGCCAGCCGCAATACTGGCAGCGTCAACTTCACCGGCGACAGCCGTCTGCGGAGTTGGCGTCAGCGCCGAGTACAAAAATCCCACGGTGACGAGAGCGAAGAGCATCGCCAATAAGCCGGAGACACGGCGCATTGTCTTGCTACGGCCGTTGGCCTTGCCGGGCATCCCTGGGGATGGTTCTAGCGGGGTAGTCATGCTGTACACCTCGAACTCGTGGAGCGGCGGGGGAGTGCGGGGAAAACTGGGGCCGGCTGGTGCCGACCGATATCTTGATTTTGCATATTCACCTATCTGCACTGCCTTGCAAAGTGACTACCGGCATGGACCGGTGATCGGACGCAAGAAATTAGCGGACGAAGTAGATGGTCGCGAACAGTGCGATCCACACCACATCGACGAAGTGCCAGTAGTAGGAAACAACGATCGCCGAGGTTGCCTGGGCGGGGGTGAACTTGCTCAGGCGGGTACGGGCGATCAGCAACACGAAAGCGATCAAACCACCGATGACATGCAAACCATGGAACCCGGTGGTCAGGTAGAACACTGTGCCGTAGGCATCGGAGGAGAATGTCATCCCCTGACCGACGAGATGGAAGTATTCATACCCCTGACCACCGACAAAGATGGCGCCCATGATCAGCGTGATGGTGTACCAGAAGCGCAACTTGACCACATTGCCGGCTTCGGCTGCGAATACGCCCAACTGGCAGGTCACCGAGCTTGCCACCAGAACGGTGGTGAACAGCAGTGCGAGCGGGACATTCAGCTCGGCCGGACCTGGCGGCCACGCACCGGGTGTGGTGGCACGCGCGGTGAAGTAGATGCCGAACAATCCGGCGAAGAACATCAGCTCGCTGGCCAGCCACACGACCGTGCCGACACTGACCATGTTCGGCCGGTTGAGGGTGTGGATACGGGAACTGATGTTGGGGGGCCCGGTTGGGGTGCTCACAGTTGTCACATATGGATTATGGACTGTCTGGAGCAATGTTGTCGTCCGGGGTCCCGATCCGGCGGGTCGCACTTGGCTTCGATAGCATTCCGCAAGGTTGAATGGGCAGCATGAGCTGCCCGGATCGGGCCGCCCGGGCGAGGAAGTAGGCAGATTTCATGAGTGTTCCCACAATCCTGGTGTACAGCCATCGGCAGCAGGTGCGCGACGAAATCACCTTCGCAATTGGTCGTCGCCCTGCAGCTGATCTCCCCAGGGTCAACTTCCTGGAGTGCTCCTCTGTCGCAGATGTGCTGATGGCAATAGACAGCGGAACTGCAGACATCGTTATCTTGGACGGCGAGGCACAGCCAACCGGTGGGATGGGAATCAGCCGGCAGATTCACAATGAGGCCGCCAACCCGCCGCCGGTGATCCTGGCGATCGCACGGCCGGCGGACCGTTGGTTGGCCACCTGGTCAATATCCGAGGAGGTTCTGGTCTACCCGTTGGATCCGGTGGTGGCAGCAGAAACCGTTGCGAAAGTGTTACGAAGTCTCCCGGGTCGGGAGCGCCTCGCGGCCGGGCAGGCCCCCGGAATTGCCGAATGAGTTCCCCGTCCTGGTCATCCCTACTCGGGCGATTATTGGCCGGGTCTGACCTCACCTCGGCCGAGACGTCCTGGGTAATGGACAAGGTGATGAGCGGCGAGGCCACCGGCGCCCAGATCGCCGGATTCGCGGTTGCGCTGCGCGCCAAAGGCGAATCTGCCGAGGAGGTCTCGGGATTGGCCCAGAGCATGCTCTCGCATGCGCTCCGATTTACCGTCCCGCGTCGTGCCGTCGACATCGTCGGTACCGGCGGTGATCAGTCCAATTCGGTGAATATTTCCACCATGGCGGCGCTGGTGGTCGCAACTGCCGGTGCGCCGGTTGTCAAACATGGCAGTCGTTCCGCCTCCAGCGCGGCCGGTTCGGCAGATCTCCTCGAAGAACTTGGAATCGCCTTGAGTCTGTCCCCGGCCGGGGTGGCCGGTTGTGTGGAACAGGTGGGGATCGGCTTCTGCTTCGCCGCCGCGTTTCATCCGTCGATGCGGCATGCCGCAGCGCCGCGACGCGAATTGGGGATCCCCACCTTCTTCAACATTCTCGGGCCGCTGACCAACCCGGCCCAGCCGGCGGCATCGGCCATCGGCTGCGGGAACGAACGACTGGCACCGGTGATGGCCGGGGTATTTGCAGTGCGCGGTAGCGAGGCGTTGGTCTTCAGAGGCGATGACGGCCTGGATGAACTGACCACGACCACGACCTCGACCGTCTGGCAGGTGCGGGACGGGTCGATCGAGAGGACCGTGATCGATCCGCTGGCCTTCGGTATCGATCGGGCCAGCCCGGCAGATCTGGTCGGCGGCGACGTACTTTTCAACGCGCAGGTCGCGCGCCGCGTGCTGGGCGGTGAAACTGGTCCGGTACGCGACGCCGTGGTCCTCAATGCCGGCGCCGCGTTAGCAGTTCACGCCGGACTCACCGGCGACCTTGTGGCTGACCTCGCCGCCGGCGTCGAGCGGGCCCAAGGTGCGCTCAATTCCGCCGGGGCCATCGACCTTCTGGCGAAGTGGGCGCGTCTCTCGCAGCACCTCGCGGAAGCTGAAAAAAGCTGACGGACCGATCGGTCAGAGCCCGATGGAGAATGCGTCTTCACCATCCCGCTTGGCGAAGGATCGGAACGCGATATGGGTGGCTGTCCGCTTCACCCCGGGCACCCGGCTGATATGGCCCGGCACCAGTTCGGCCAGTTCCGCGTGATCGGCCAGTTTGGTGACCACGATGAGATCGATATCACCGGCGCAGCTGTACACCTGATCAACACCGGGCAGGTCGGCGATCTCCTGCGCGGCGGTGGAGATCGAATCGGCCTCAACCTCGACCATGACAAATGCAGTGATCATTCGTTTCTCCTTCTGCGCTCCCGGTGCGGAGTCCAGGCCCCTGCTGATCCTAGCGAGGGGCCATCGGACGACTCGCGGCGTGTCCACCACCGACCGGCTCCGGCGCGCGGACAGGACCATTCGTTGCTCAAGGTCACCAATCTTGTGTCCTCTCCCTCGATCCATCTCAGGAGGGTGGAGGTCTCTTCCGCCGATGCGGCCGGCAATGGTCCGATGGACGGCACGACAGTTTCTGCCGAGGCGATCAGCAGATCGATCATCGGCATCGGTGGTACCCCTTTTTTTGCAACCCCGGAAGCAACGAGTCGGCCGTGACGGGCGACGATCAATTGCCAACCACCCAGTCCATCCGGCTTGGCCACGACCATTTCGGCCACCGCAGCAAATGCCCCCAGGCGCTGCCGTCGGTGCAGCGCCTGGACAAGTTCGTGCAACCGGTCACGCAGCCCGGCAGCCTCGTCATAACGACCGGCATCGCCGAGCACATGCATGCGTCGACGTAGCGCCTCGACCGTTACCGACGTACTGCCAAGAACCGTATCGACGAAGGCCTGACTGTGTTTTGCGTAATCGTCGATCGACTCCCGGCCGGCGCAGGGAGCGCCGCAGCGGCCGAGTTCGGCCAGCGCACAGGGAGAACCGCTGGGATTGACCCGGCGGATCCGATCCGAACACTTGCGCAAACGGAGCACCGCGGAAAGCGCATCCATCGCGTCCCCGGCCTGTTTACGCGTATGAAATGGACCCAGATAGACCCCGGCCGAATTTCGAACTGCATTGACCATGCTGAGCCTGGGGTATGCCTCGTCGGTGAGGGTGATCCAAGTGATCTTGTTGGGTGTCCGCGAGCGTCGGTTGTACGGCGGGTTGTGCGCGGCGATCAGCCGCAGCTCGCGGATATTGGCCTCCAGCGGATGAGCACACACCACATGATCCACGCGGTCCGCCAGATTGACCATCTGTTTGATCCGGGCACGTTTTTCGGCCGCCGAGAAATATGACCTGACGCGTCGGTGCAGATTGGTGGCGGTACCCACGTAGAGCACTTCATCCCGCGGACCGCGAAACAGGTACACCCCGGGTGCAGATGGCAAGCCGTCCGCAAGGTGTCGTTTGCGCCGCCGACTCGGACTCAGATCCTTGACCACCTCGGTGAGCTCGGAAAGGCTCTGCACGCCAAGGGGTCCGACCCGCTCCAGGAGAGCATGCAAAACATCGACCGTGGCTCTGGCATCGGTCAGGGCTCGATGATCAGGCCGGACCGGCGAGCCGAGCAAGGGGGCCAGCACGCCGAGGCGGACACTGGGCGCTTCGTCCTTGGTCAGTACCCGACGGGCCAACCGGACGGTGTCGACCACTGGGGGCTTGGGCCAGGCGAAGCCGTTCTTGGCGCAGGCGGCCTTGAGGAAGCCGACGTCGAAGGGCGCATTGTGGGCAACGAGCACACAGCCCTGGATGAACTCCAAAAATCCCGGGAGAACCAGGTTGATTCGGGGGGCGTCATAGACCATCGCATTGGTGATGCCGGTGATCATGGTGATCTGCGGCGGGATCGACCGACCGGGATCGACCAGGGTGGCGAATTCGCCGAGTACCTCACCGGCGCGGACCTTGACCGCCCCGATCTCGGTGATCTCCTCGGCAGCCCAAGATCCGCCGGTGGTCTCGAGATCCACCACTACGAAGGTGACTTCGCGGAGCGGATCTTCGAGCTCGTCAAAGGCTCGCTGCACACTGCGCGGGGCTGCGCCGGGTGGGAGGAACATGGTCGATGTGCTCACAAGCCAGACCCTAGGACGGGGGGCCGACAATCGGATCAGGCAGCTGTTCGACACGTCGATTGGGCGGCGACCGGTGAGCCGGTGCCGGCTCACCGGACTGGCTTTGATTCTTGTCGTTACCGGCTGCAGT
>JBBSUU010000136.1:0-7576 GCA_038234115.1 Mycobacteriales bacterium | reverse complement strand
CCCTGGGAGCGGTAGGTAACCTTGGCGACTTGCGAAATGATCTGGTCGAAACCCGGGAAGACAAAGCCGTCGAACTGGATCTCCACCACCGGACGGTAGCCGCGTAGTGCCAGACCGACGGCGGTACCGACGATTCCGCTCTCCGCCAACGGTGTATCCATGACGCGATGTTCGCCGAAGTCCTTCTGCAGCCCATCGGTGATGCGGAAGACACCGCCGAGTTTCCCGACGTCCTCCCCCATCACCAGGACCTTGTTGTTGTCCGCCATACAATCTCGAAGCGCAGTATTGAGCCCCTTGGCCAGGGTCATGGTTGTCGTGGGGCTGCTCATTTGTGACCCCCGACCGGCCCGTCGGAATCGGCGAATCCCTCGAGATACGCCGCGAACTCAGCTTCCTGATCCCGTAGTTGTTGAGTCTGATCGGCGTACACGTTGCTGAAAATCCTTTCCGGGCCAGGAGTTTGCATCTCGACGCAATGTTTGCGGAATCTCGCGGCCAGTTCGTCCGCCTCGGCCTGCACCTCGTCGAAGTACGCGCTATCTGCCATCCCACTACGCGCCAGAAAGGCCTTCACCCGCTCGATCGGGTCCAACAACTTCCAGGCTTCGGTTTCATCGGCCAGCCGATATCGCGTGGGGTCATCGGATGTGGTGTGGGCATCCATCCGGTAGGTGAACGCCTCGATCATCACCGGCCCGTTGCCCGTTCGGCATTCGTTCATCGCCCAGCGACTGACAGCCAGACAGGCGAGAACATCATTACCATCCACCCGAATCCCGGGAATGCCATAGGCGGCAGCACGTTTGAACAGTGGAACTCTGGTCTGTTTTTCCACCGGCTCCGAGATTGCCCACTGATTGTTCTGACAGTAGAAGACCACCGGCGCATTGAACGCGGCACCAAAAACCATGCCCTCGTGGACGTCTCCCTGGCTGGTAGCGCCGTCACCGAAGAAACACATGGTGGCCTCGGCGGTTGCCTCGTCGCCGAGAACTCCGTCGAAACGTTGCCCCATCGCATAACCGACTGCGTTGAGGACCTGGTTGCCGATCACGATCGTGTAGTTGTGAAAACGCTTCTCCGCCGGATTCCAGGTTCCGAAGTCGATGCCACGGAAAATACCCAGCAGATCGATCGGATCGACACCGCGACACCAGGCGATTCCGTGCTCCCGGTAGGAGGGAAACGCCATGTCCTGCGCCTCCAGTGCCCGACCGGCACCGATCTGTGCCGCCTCCTGTCCCAGAAGCGGGACCCAGATGCCCAATTGGCCCTGCCGCTGCAACGCGTTGCCCTCGCGGTCGAAGCGGCGGACCAGGCACATATCGCGATAGAGGCTCTTCACCAGCTCCGGGGTGATTTCGATCGGGAACTCCGGATGCGGCTCGAAAACACCCTCCGGAGAGAGCATCGACACCGAGTCTGCAGCGGCGCTGGTGGCCCGCAACCCGGCGATGACTTCGTGCGGTTCCGGCAGCGCCGAGGTCCCGGCGGCCCCGCGAGCGGTCGCCTCCTGCGCACTGCTCGCCCGTTGGATCCAACCCTCTGGTGCCACGTGAACTCTCCTTCTTCGCTCGACGACTCACCGGGGTGACCGGACTGCGTCGGGTGGGTGGTCAGCAGGAACGGTGCCCAGGGGTGGCGGGCGTTGTGACCTGCTGCAAGTTGCTGTGCAGTTTCCCGGACGAGATGACGATCCCGGCTGGAGAGCAGCCGAAATCCCAGGGACTCCAGCGGCCTGCCCTCCATACTTTCACGAAAATCGACTACGGGTGACCTGGCCGGTCGGCAATTATCGGGAGTCAATGTGTTGCCCTACAGCGCATCCGCAAATTCCCTCCCCCAGTCGGCGACGGGTGCAGATGTGCTCGTCCCGTACGCCCCCTAGGATGATGCCAATAGCACTACATTTGAATGACAATGCAGGTCACGGGGCGAAGCCGATACTCCCGGACTTGACAGACACTTCCTCGGCTGGAGGCACATCGTGGAACTCGAGCATCGCTTTGAAGTTCCGGTCGGGATCAACAAAGCCTGGCCGGCACTCTTGAATATGGAATTGGTCGCACCCTGTTTCCCCGGAGCCTCGCTCGAAACGATCAACGGCGACGAATTTACCGGTTCGGTGAAAGTCAAACTCGGCCCTATTCAGTTGAACTACAAGGGCAAGGCCAAGATCGTCGAGAAGGATGAGCAGAATCATCGGGCGGTGATCGAAGCCAACGGCAACGCCGCTCGATCGGCCTCCACCGCCACGATGTTGGTCACCGCAACTGCAACAGCGGTGGCGCCCAACAAGACCGCCGTTGACCTGGTAACAACACTGGCCATCACCGGAAGACCCGCTCAATTCGGCCGCGGCGTCATGGTCGAGGTGGGCAACAAACTGATCGGCCAATTCGCCGACAACATCTCCAAGGAACTCGCCGGCAAGACCGGAACGGGGGTGGAACTTGTCGGTGTGGTGAACCCGGACGAGGTGGCAGCCCAGGTCAATGCCTCGGAGGCGGCGGTGGACACCCCGTCGGTGGGATCCCACGCCGCGGCTCAAGACGCCGTTCCTGCTGCAAAGCCGGCCCCGGCAGGCGGCATGCCGCCTACCGGGACAGCGCCGTCCGGCGCACCTCGGCGTATCACTCCACCGGTGCACGCCACTGAGCCGATCGATCTGCTGGAGTCGGCCGGGGCGCCGGTCCTCAAGCGCCTGCTGCCGCTGGTCGCAGGGCTGCTGGTGCTGTTCCTGGTCATCAGGAAGCTGCGCCGGAAGAAGTCCTGAACCCGCTTGCGCCGCACACCAAAAACGGCCCCCGACTTCGTTGGCGGGGGCCGTTTTTGGTGGATACGAACAACGCTGTTCGTTGTTAATGTCTGAAAAAACCGATCAGCCGTCCTCAAGCCGGATCGACCGATCAGCCGGCGTCAAGACGAGTCTTCAACCCCTCGAGTTCGTCTCGGATGCCGGTCGGCAGCGTCGCACCGAGGAAGTCGAACCACTCCTGGATGAGTGGGATTTCCTTCTTCCACTCATCGACGTCGACATGCAGGGCTGCCGCTACCTGCTCGGTGGTCATATCAAGACCTTCGACATCCAGCGCCCCGGGTGCCGGAACAAGACCGATGGGGGTTTCGACCGCGGCCGCCCTTCCGTTGAGTCGATCAGAGATCCACTTCATCACGCGCGAGTTCTCGCCGAAGCCCGGCCACAGGAATCCACCGTCGGCATCTCGGCGGAACCAGTTGACGTAGAACACCTTTGGTAGCTTCGACGGGTCAGTTTGGTTGCCGATTGCCAGCCAGTGATTCAAGTAGTCCCCGGCGTCGTATCCGAGGAATGGCAGCATCGCCATCGGGTCCCGCCGCACCACCCCCACTGTGCCCGCCGCAGCGGCGGTGGTTTCACTTCCCATGGTGGAGCCGAGGAATACCCCGTGCTGCCAGTCCCGCGCCTGCGATACCAGGGGGATAGTGGTCTTGCGACGACCGCCGAAGACGATGGCCGAAATCGGCACCCCGTGTGGCGAGTTGTATTCGGGCGCAATCATCGGGCATTGGGTAATGGGCGTGCAGAAACGCGAGTTCGGGTGCGCCGCAGTCTGTCCGGCCGATTCAAGTGCGTTGCCGTCGGCATCAACGCCGGTCGGCGTCCAATCGCGCCCCTTCCAATCGATCAGGTGCGACGGGGCTTGTTTCGTCATACCCTCCCACCAGACACCGCCGTCATCGGTCAGCGCGACATTGGTGAACACCGAGTTGCCCTTCTCGATGGTGCGCATGGCATTGGGGTTGGTGTGCCAACCGGTACCGGGGGCGACGCCGAACAAACCGAATTCAGGATTGGTGGCGTAAAGCCGTCCGTCATCGCCGAACCGCATCCAGGCGATGTCATCGCCGAGCATTTCAACCTTCCAACCCGGAATGGTCGGCTCCAGCATCGCCAGGTTGGTTTTACCGCAGGCACTGGGGAAAGCCGCTGCAATGTAGTTGATTTCACCCTCGGGGCTGATCAGCTTGAGGATCAGCATGTGCTCGGCAAGCCAACCCTCGTCCCTGGCCATCGCGGAGGCAATGCGCAGCGAATAACACTTCTTACCCAGCAGTGCGTTTCCGCCATATCCGGACCCATAGGACCAAATGGTCCGCTCTTCGGGGAACTGGGTGATGTATTTGGTCTCGTTGCACGGCCACTGGACATCGGCCTCGCCCGGCGCGAGCGGCGCACCGACAGAATGCAGGCATTTGACGAAGGAATCGATCTTCTCGATCATTCGCAAAGCCTCGTCGCCCGCCCTGGTCATGATGCGCATGGAGCCGACGACGTATTCCGAATCGGTGATTTCGACACCGAGCTTCGGGTCCGCGGCATCCAGCGGGCCCATGCAGAAGGGCACGACGTACATGGTCCGGCCGGCCATGCTGCCGCGATAGAGATCGGTCATGATCGACTTCATCTCCGCCGGTTCCATCCAGTTGTTGGTGGGTCCGGCGTCCTTCTTGTCCAACGAGCAGATGAAGGTGCGGTCTTCGACTCGGGCCACATCATTGGGATCCGAAGCCGCGTAATAGGAATTCTCGTAGGCATCGAGCTTGATGAAGGTGCCGGCTGCGACAAGCTCGGCTGCTATCGCAGCCCATTCGGCGTCGGAGCCGTTGATCCAGACAACCCGGTCCGGGGTGGTCAGTGCGGTGATCTCGGCGACCCAGGCCAGCAAGGCTGCGTTAGTGGTCGGCACGCCGACCACTTCCGATGAAGATCGGCTCGAGCCGACGGCGTCGCCGGCAGCCTGCTGAGTCGGGATCTCGCGTGCAGTCCGTACTGCGGTCATCAACACCATCTCCTGATTCGGCCTGCCTGGCTCGCTGGGGACAGCGGCACGATGTGGGGGCAGGCTGTTTGTGGAATCCATCGAGGTTATCCACCAATCAAACACTTGGCCCGGTCAATCGCTGAGTGAAGGACCACAGAATCGAGAAAGTAAATCGATTCAGAAGGCCATGGTTGAAAATGTTTGTTTGATTTGGTTGAACTGCGGTGTTCGTTGTGTGGGAACATCTTTGGCCGCCGTGAGCGCGGTCACCCGAATATTCTTGCTACCCGCGAGTACCCGGCCACGGCCGACGATGTTTATTTCGACAGAAATCAACCTATTGAGCTTGCGAAACCGAGGACATATTGAATCCCTCGACCACCAGCGACGGCATCAACGACCGAGTGAAGTGGTCCGACCATTCCCGGGACAGGGCCCGTTCTGTTCGGCCGACGGCAACGGTCTGCCGCAGCACATCCAGCGGCGACATATTCCAGCGGAAGTTGTTCACCGCGCCGGCAATTTCGCCGTTCTCGATCAGGAAGACACCGTCGCGGGTGAGCCCGGTGAGGAGCAACGTAATCGGATCGACGGTCCGGATGTACCACTGGGAGGTCACCAACAGACCGCGTTTGACATCGGCCACCAGATCAAGTGTGCTGCGGGATTCGTCACCTCCGCTGACAACCAGGTTGTCGGCCATCGGCACAAACGGATCACCGAACTCCTGCGCCGAGCTCCTGGTGTGGATCAGCCCGGAAATGACTCCATCGGTCAACAGCTCGGCCCGGCCGATCGACGCACCATTGTCGAAAACACTGATTTCGTCCCCCGACGCACCGGCCATCACAAACGGCGACGACTCGATCGGATGCTGCATCGGGTCGGAGTACATCGAGATCGGTAGCTCGGACAGGCGCTCCCCGATCCGGGTACCGCCCGGGGCGGAAAAGGCCGACCGTCCCTCGTGAGCAGCCCGCCCGCCGGCACTCCAGGCCAGATAGACCATCAGATCGGCAACCGCGGTGGCCGGTAGCACGGTGTCGTACCTCCCGGGGCTGAGATCTACGCTGCGACGCGCCCAGTCCAGCCGCAGGTTCAACGAATCCGCCATCGCCACCAGGTCGATATCGGTGAAATCCGAGGTGGACAAACCGGTCCAGGAAGACCGGGAGAGGTCTGCACTCTTGGCATTCACCTCCACCGTGCCCGTGGGTTGGACCCAACGGCGGCGGATGCCGGTCGAAGTGCCCAGATAGTGGGTGGCGGATTCGTGTCGGGCAAAACCGTACAAAATCTTGGCCCCGGACCGCGCGGAGTCGAAAGCGCTTGCCAAACCAGGGATCAGCCGGTCGTAGACACTGAAGGTGGTACCGACCGGTGGCTCGTCAAAGTCGGCATCTGCGCCGCCGTGGATCAGTGGCGCCGCGTCCTGCGCCGGTCCGGCCGCCTTGGCAGCATTTTCGGCCTGGGCCACGACTTCGGCAATAGCGGTGGCGTCGGTGACTGCTGACTCAACAGTGCCGGCCGCGCGTCCGACAATGGCCACCACATACCAGGACAGTGCATTGGAAACGCCGCTGGTTGTCACGGTGTTGTTGGCCCAGCGCACGTTTGCGGTGCTGTCGGTGGACACCACGACGATGCACCCATCGGATTTCGAGGCGGCCAGTGCCGTTTCGACGATCTGCTGCGGCGTTAGCTGGGACTGCACTTGAAAAGTACCTGGGCTGTTCACTTCCCGCCCTCCGCGGCCGTGTTCAAGACGTTGATTTGTTCGAACAGCGCGCTCGGCGCCCCGTGCGAGACCGCGGCGGCCTGTCCCGGTTGGGCCTTTCCGCAATTGAAAGCACCGGCCAATAGCCAAGTCTCAGGTCCACCAGTTGCTTTCATTGCTCCCCAGAAGTCGGTGGTGGTGGCCTGGTAGGCGACATCGCGGACCTGCCCGGCCAACCGGCCACCCTTGATCCGGAAGAATCGCTGACCGGTGAACTGAAAGTTGTAGCGCTGCATATCGATCGACCAGGATTTATCACCGACCACGTAGATTCCGTCCTCAACCCCGGAAATCAGGTCAGCTGTGCTTCCGCCATTCGGGTCCGCGGCCAGGCTGACATTGGCCATTCGTTGAATGGGTTGATGCAACGGCGAATCGGCGTAGGAACAACCGTTGGAGCGGGCAAGGCCGAGTTTATGGGCAAATACTCGATCGAGTTGATAGCCGACCAGGGTGCCGCCGGTGATCAACTCCCAGCGCTGACCGGCCACCCCGTCGTCGTCGTACCCGATGGTCGCCAACCCCTGCCGGACCGTCCGATCACCGGTGACATTCATCAGCGGCGAACCGTATTTCAGCGTACCCAGTTTGTCCGGAGTGGCGAAAGATGTTCCGGCATAGGCTGCCTCGTACCCGATGGCCCGATCGTACTCAGTGGCGTGGCCGACCGATTCGTGGATGGTGAGCCACAGGTTCGTCGGGTCGATGACCAGGTCATAGGCGCCGGCCGTGACCGACGGAGCCTTACCTTTCTCGGCCAGATAGTCTGGCATCAAGGCGATCTCACCGTCAAAGTCCCAGCCGCCACCGGCTGCGCCGGCGCTCAGATATTCCCAACCCTGTCCTACCGGCTGCGCCAGCGAGCTCATCGACTCGAACCCCCCACCGGCAGGGTCGACAGCTATTGCCGAAAGCGTCGGATGCAGTCGGACGCGCTGTTGGGTGGTAATTGTGCCCGCGAGATCGGCGTAGAACTTGTTCTCCTGCACTG
>JBBSUU010000135.1:0-7645 GCA_038234115.1 Mycobacteriales bacterium | reverse complement strand
GGTACCGAAGCGCCGGCGGGCACACAACGCGCTGCCTCCGGAGGGGCGCCGCTTGGCCATTGGGCGCGCCCACGCGCTGGGCACTCCAAAGGTTCGGATGGTGTCAAAAAGTGCCCCCGGCAGGATTCGAACCTGCGACCAGAGCGTTAGGAGTGCCCTACTCTATCCCCTGAGCTACGGAGGCGGGGTACCGGCGAAATCGAGCGCCAGTTGCCGGGGTCACCGGTAAAAGAAGCATTCTCGCAGGTCAATTGTCACCTCTCCGGCGCGAACCCGAGGTATAGGGATGCGACGGAATGAACGACCGCCCAAGCGTAACCGGACGAGGGGGTAGGAAGAAATCAGACCGCTACGGCGTGTCCGGGAGCGCTCTGGCACGCGCTTTGCTGCGCCGGTTGAACACCGCAGTCGCTACCACTACCACTAGCGCCAGCCCGAGGATGATGTACCAACTCACCGCACCGCCCAGCGCAGCCTCGATCACCGCCAGACCCACCGTCGCGTAGAGCAAAGCCCACATCAATCCGCCGATGATCACCGCCGGCAGGTAACGGCGCAGCGGCATGCGCAGCACCCCCGCCGCAGCATTCATGACGGTCTGAAAACCCACGGTCAGAAAGGACAGACTGACCGCCGGCGCACCCCAGCGTCGGATCAGATTTTCCGCCCGGAGATATCCGGAAGTGTTCATTCGCCGGGCGAGCCTGGACTTTCGGGCACCCGCGCTAATTGCTCGCCCGGCCCAGTAGGTGGCATTGGCACGCAGCATCACGATGACGAACAGCGCCGCAAACGCGGCCGGGAGCGGCCAGTCATCGAACATGAACCCATCATCCCTTGCTACCCGATAAAACCCATGATCGAGTGCGGCACCCGGCGATCGACGCCGACGGAATCTGATCAATCATCCGTCACCTATCGAACGCTGCATCGTCGACTTCATGACTGGTCAGCAGCACCGCAACGCCACAGGTGATTTGATGGAGTGTGTGACCCTCACCTTCCTGAAATTTCCCCCAGCCAGCAGCACCCCGGCTTGCGCCGATCTGAGCGACGGGCCGGCCGGCGAATGAAGTATCCGTGGTTGGTCGTCTTTGGCGCCGTATTGGCCGCACTCGGAGTGCTATTCGGTCTCCAGGGGTTTGACGTTGTGGGCGGCAGCCCGATGAGCGGTATGACGCTCTGGGCGATCATCGGTCCGGCGCAGGCCGCTATCGGTGTCTGCCTGATCATCGTCGGTATTCGCGGCCGAAAACGGTGATCGATATCAAGCCGCCTTGCGCTGCAACACCTTCAATGCCTCATCGGCATGAACGGTCATATTGAACTCACCGGAAATCACCCGCTGAATCCGCTGATCGGTGCCGATGACCAGAGTTACCCGCTTCACCGGAGTGATGAATCGCTTCTTGACGCCGTAGGCGAGTGCCACGTCCCCCTCCGGATCGGAGAGCAACGGGTAGTCCAGCGAACTACCCTCGGCAAATTTGCGTTGTTTGGCCACCGGATCTGGGCTGATTCCCACCCGGCGGGCGCCCACCGCGGCGAATTCACCGGCCAGATCACGGAAATGACACGCTTCGCTGCTGCAGCCAGGACTCATTGCGGCCGGATAGAAAAATAGCACCACCGGTCCGTCGGTCAGTAAGGACGACAGCCGGACCAAGGTCCCGTCCTGGTCGGGAAGTTCGAAATCCGGTGCCATGGTGCCCTCGGTGATGGTGCGCATCAGGCCTTCTTCGGTGGGGTTGTACGGGGTGGGAGCGGGAAAAATCCGGAGGTGCGAGCCACATAGTCGGCGTAGCCCGGCTTTGAGCTCGACATGCGCTTTTCGGTCAGGGCTTTACCTGTTTTGGCAGTGATCAGATAGGTCATGGCCACCGGTGAAAGCACGGCCAGGAAACCGATCCAGGTCCAGGAGTTCATCAGGAATAGCCCCCACCAGACGGTGGCATCGCCGAAGTAGTTGGGATGCCTGGTGTATCGCCAGAGTCCGCGATTCATGACCTGACCCTTGTTGGCCGGGTCTTTCTTGAATGCCGCCAACTGGGCATCGCCGATGGACTCGAACGCGAGGCCGATCAGCCAGACGGCGAGACCGACCCACAGACCCCAGGAGACCGGCCCGGGCAACACCATGGCCAGCTGGACCGGCAGGGACACGAACCACATCGCAAGACCTTGCGGGATCTGCACTTTTCGAATGATGCCCAGCGGACCTGCATCCTTGAGCATGTCGACGTAACGCTCGTCCTCCGGAAGGCCGTGATTGCGCAACAGGATGTAGCCACCGAGTCGCAGACCCCAAATAGCCACTGCGGCAAACACAATCAGTCGCTGCGTGCTGTCACCGACCGCCGCGACACCGGAGACGATGAACGAGGTCAGTCCGATCAAAACGAAGCCAGGACCCCACAGCGCGTCGATCACCGAGTATTTGCCGGTGGTCTTGCCGATCAGAAATGCCGTGCTCATCAGCAACAGGACAGCCAGCGCCGAGAACCCCAGAACTGCAAAGAATGTACTGGTTGGGAAGTTCACGGCCGCTGCACCAGGATCTGATCGACGCCCATGCGGTTTTCCTCGAACGCCAGAGCACTCCCCACCAGGTAGAGCCGCCATACCCGCGCCCCGGTCTCACCGAGCATGTCGATCACCTCTGGCAGCCTCGTCTCGAAAGTTCGGGCCCAGGCTCGGATGGTCCAGGTGTAGTGCTCCCGTATGGCTTGCACCGCGCGCACCTCCAGTCCCGCATCGGTCAGCAGGTTCACCGTGGTGCCAAGTGGTTTCATATGCATATCCGGCGCGATGTACTTTTCGATGAACTCGCCGCCGCCGGGATTGTTCTGGCCACGGGACATTTGCTGGATCAGCGCTTTGCCGCCGGGCTTGAGCGCGTCCTTGATCAGCCCGGCAAACGCTGGGTATTCGGCGTCGCCGACGTGCTCGCCCATCTCAATGGTCGACACTGCGTCGTAATCTCGTGATCCCACCAGATCTCGGTAGTCCATCAGTCGCACGGTGACCCGGTCGGACAATCCTTCATCGGCGATCCGCTTGGAGACGTAGTCGAATTGCTGCCGGGAGAGCGTCACGCCGGTGGACTCGGTGCCGTAGTTCTTGGCAGCGTGACAGATCAGCGATCCCCAGCCGCAGCCGATGTCCAGATGTTTGCTGCCGGGCGCCAGTTCGAGTTTCTGGCACACCATGTCAAGTTTGGCCTGCTGCGCCTTCGCCAGATCTGCTTCGGTTTCACTGCCCTGGATGCCTGCGGCGTAGAAGCCGCTCGAGTACGCCATCGACTTGTCCAATAGTAATTCGTAGAACTCATTGGACAGGTCGTAGTGATGGGCGATCGCCGCCCGGTCCCGGTCCTTGGTGTGGACGGAGCCGGAAAGCTTGGCATCCTGGCCGGCCATGCGGGGGCGCGGCCCGATCACCCCGAGCCTGAGTGCCGACGGCAGCAACTTGATCATTCCGAGACTGGGCTTTGAGACGGTGCCGGACCGTACGGAAGCCCAGACCGAACCGAGGCCCTTGCCCAGATCACCCTCGATATCCAACTCATTATTGATATATGCCTCGGTCAGGCCGGTCTCATTCGGTGCCCACAGCAAGCGGCGGAGCGCTCGGCGGGAGCGAATGATTACCTTGGGAGCATCGCGGGGTCCGGCTACCGAACCATCCCAGGCCTGGACCTGCAGCGGAAAGCCACCCCCCAGGAACGAACTGACCATTTCATAAAGCCGCTGTGCCTTCGACGCCATGTGCCCATTCTCCCTCAACCTGTACATTTCCGGTGGTTCGGAGGGGCGCTGAGCATGGATTGGCCCCATACCTGCCCGAATTCTGGAAACCCAGCATCGCCTACCGATGCCCAGTTTCCAGAATTCACGAATATCAGGCAGCCTGGCGGCGCATTGCGGCCAAAATCTGCCCGATCACCCAGTCCGGCTCGTTAAAAAGCTGGTGCCAGGTAAAGCGCAGTACCATCCAGCCGGCCAGCAGCAGATCATTCTGCCGGGATCGGTCGTCGTTGAACCGGTCCACGTCGTGATGGTGTGCCCAGCCGTCGATTTCGACTATCAGCCGAAAAGAGTCGAACCTGAAATCGGGTATCCGATGACGGCCCCCGACCTCGAGCCCGCGGTTGACCGTCCAGCCGGTGATCTGCGCCCGCCTCAGCAGCCGCATCATCAGCCTTTCGGACTCGGCCGCCGCACCGTCACCGGCAGCGAGCAAGAGTCTCCTGGCGCGCGGGGCGCCTATGTAACCGTGGAGCCGGGCGAGGCATTCTTCGAGCGCCGCGACGGTTATCCGGCGCTGAATGGTGCGATCGAGCATCGTTGAGCCCTCGGCTCCCATGGCGACTGCCCCCATCAGAGCGGCTCTTTCCACACCGACCACCCTGATCCCCCGAAGTCGTCTGCTGTCGGCCGGATCGACAAAACTGCGCCGAACCTTGATCTGCCCGACATAAGTGGCCGGCACTGCCAACCGCCGGCTTTCCTCGATGCAGACTTCTACCGGCCGCTGCTGACGCTGATGGAGCTCCCACCAATACGCGGCTGCCGCACCGCTCAGATGGGACTGATCCCCGGCCCACAACATGACCGCCCGGAGCCAGGCAGCGTAAGTCAGTTCGTGCTGAGCCGATCGATAGACCCCGAGAAGCCCTGGTACCCACCGCCGGCTGTTCAACATTCGCTGGATCTGACCTGCACTCAGCCCGGCATCCAACGCCTGTTGATGACTGATGACCCCGTCTTGATCGCGGATCTTTACATCCACCGGCCACAGATTTCCCCCCATGACATCGAATCCTGGAGGAAATCCGGCGTCAGTCGGCCCGGTGCCGGCAAATGTGGATAACTGCCGTGGGAATTCTGGAAACTTGGCGCCGGTCACCGGCGCCAAGTTTCCAGAATTCGCGTGACCGGTCAGAGTCGGCGGCCCCATCAGCCGGGTAGTTGGCCAGCACTAGCTCTGCACCGGCCCAACCAACGCCGTCTCCGCTGGAATCGGCGAAGGATCGCGGATAAATTTGGTAGACGACGGCATCACGCCACCACTGTTGCCGGCTCATGCGACGTATCTTCACCGCAGCATCAATTCAGGTCAATATGATGCCGATTATGTCTGCCGCCTTATGGTCACCGCCGAATGAGTCCGAGCGCGCGAAAACCCATGACGATCCCGGTGCGCTGTGACCCAGGCGCAGGTTTCGCCGAAACGCATTCTGTCCCTGGCCGGCTCGGCCTTCGTCGTGTTGGCGGCCGAGCCGATCTTCCTTCTGGTCGATACCGCAGTGGTGGGCCATCTCGGCGAAATCCAGTTGGCCGCCCTGGGCGCCGCCGGCAGCATCATGACGTTGCTGGCCATCTTGGGTACCACCCTGCAATACGGCACCACCGGCCGCGCGGCTCGATTCTTCGGCTCCGGCCGCCGACCGGCTGCGGTGAACGAGGGGGTCCAGGCATCCTGGCTGGCACTGGGTTTCGGGATTGCCGCGCTCCTGATCGGGCAATTGATCGCCGGCCCGGCCACCCGCTTGATTGCCGGTGGCGCCGGCGATGTGGCCTCCGCAGCGGAGTCCTGGCTGCGAATTGCCATGCTGGGCCTGCCCGGTCTGTTGCTGATCGCGGCGGCGAACGGGTGGCTCCGCGGCGTCCAGGACACCCGCACCCCGGTTCGGGTCATCGTGCTGGCAAATGTCCTGTCGGCCATCGCCTCTCCGGTGCTGGTGTATCCGGTGGGGTTGGGCTTGGAGGGGTCGGCCATCGCCAATGCGGTGGCTCAGACCTTCGGCGCCATCCTGTGTTTGCGGGCCCTGCGGCGAGAGGCTGTTCCTTTCACCCCCGAGTGGCCGATCATGAAGAAGCAGTTGCGCATCAGCCGCGACCTGGTGTTGCGGTCGTTGGCATTTCAGGCTTCCGGAATGACTGCTGCCGGGGTGGCCGGCAGGATGGGGGCGGCTCAATTGGCCGCTCACCAGATCGGCTTGCAGCTGTGGAATCTGGTGGCGCTCCTGCTGGATGCCTTTGCCATTGCCGCCCAATCGTTGGTCGGCGCTGCGCTGGGCAGTGGCGACACCAAAGCAGCCCGGACTGTTGCCTGGCAGGTCACCAAATACGGCCTGATCGCCGGCGTGATTTTCGGGTTCGTTTTTGGCGCCGGGTGGTATGTCATTCCGTGGATCTTCAGCTCCGATGCGGTTGTGCAGTCCCAAGCCCACGTGCTCTGGCCATGGTTGGTGGCGATGATGCCCATCGGTGGCATCTTGTTTGCGCTGGACGGTGTGCTGCTCGGCGCCGGCGACAATGCCTACGTTCGGACGGTGACGCTGCTCTCGGCGCTGTTCGGGTACATCCCGATGGCCGTTGCTGCGCTGGTTTTCAATTGGGGGCTCGGCGGGGTCTGGGCCGGCCTGACGCTATTCATCGTGCTGCGATTCATCGGAATGACGTGGCGCGCCAAGGGTGATCGCTGGCTCATCCCGGGTGAAATGTAGGCCACTCCTGGAGTACCCGGGGGCTTTGGAAGAATTGTGGATGTCCGGTCAGCGGGTCCACGAACTCGAGTGACTTCGCGAGGAGTTGCAAGGGTTTAGAGTAATCGTCCGAGGGCACTTCGTAAAAATCAGGGTAGAAGTGGTCGTGCAGAATCGGTAGACCGATGGAACTCATGTGCAGTCGAAGCTGATGTGTCTTACCGGTTTTCGGACTCAGGCGAAACAGGCCAAGATCATCACGGGCTTGGATGAGTTCTACCAGTGACTCCGCAGTCGGCGCCAGATTGGGGATCTCGCGAGCCTTCGGGGTCCCCCGGTCCTTGATGATGTGACTTCGAACCGTCTGCGGGAGTTCAACATCACGGTTCAGTCGGGCCACCGCTTCGTACCGTTTGGTGACCTCGCGACGAGCAAACATGGTCTGGTAGGCACCGCGGTGCTCGGCATTGACCACGAATACCAAGAGGCCGGCGGTCACCCGATCCAGCCGATGTGCCGGGCTGAGCTCCGGAAGGTCCAGCAGCACGCGGAGCCGAACCACGGCCGATTCGGTGATGTACATACCACGCGGCGTGCTGGCCAAAAAGTGCGGTTTGTCGATCACCAGCAGATTCTCGTCCCGGAACAAGATCTCGATCTCGAACGGAACCCGTTTCTCCGGCCGGGGGTCGCGATAGAGATAGATGAAAGCCGTTGGGAGATAGACCGTATCGAATCGAATCGGGGTGCCTGCCGGATCGACGATTTCACCGGCCGCGAGTTTTTCCCCCAAGCGCGTCGCATCGTCGGGAAACCGACTGAACAGATAGTCCATGACGGTGGGCCAGGTACCGTCCGGCGGTAACCGGATCCGGGTGGGGTTCAGTCCATCTCGGACGGGAAGCGGGGCTACGGGCACTGGGCCATTAGATCAGCATCGGCTTGACCTGCTGCGCCACGAAACGAACGAAGCCCTCTTGGTCCGGTTCGTCGATCGTCGGTTGCAAGATCACACTGTCGGCACCGGCTTCGAACCAGGCGTCTACCCCGGCAGCCACCTGCGCCGCATCGCCGGCCACCCCGGTGACCGACTCCGGAGCCAGATTCCAGCGACTCTTTTCGGCCGTCAACCGCGGGGTGGCATCGGGTCCGGTC
>JBBSUU010000134.1:0-7772 GCA_038234115.1 Mycobacteriales bacterium | reverse complement strand
GTCCGCGGGCGCTCGGACGGGCCGCAGACCTGATGTCCGACGTTGGAATCACCTTCCGTTTGGTCGGTCCGCGCGGTGAATTGGTACGCCTGGGCGCCGACGGAAAATCCAAGCTGCTGCGGGCAATGACCGGTAGCAACTCCATCGAACTGGGCCAACTGCACGCACTGTCGCCGCTACTGCGAGGTTGGTTGGGGCAGACAATTTCGCGCCGGTGGCGCATCGGCGTGGCCGCCGTGCTGGGGGCTGCAGTTCTGGTGTTTGTCGGTCGGCGCGCCCGCAGATAGGTCAACTTCTGCGGTGGACCTCGGCAGCGATCACCAAATCCTCCCAAGCCATTCCCACGCTCTTGAACACCTTCGGTGCCGCATTTGCTTTTGCCTGCTGGTTGACCCGACTTTCGCAATCGTTGACCAGATCTGACAGGGTCACCAGGTCGGCGATCCGCAGGCTCCCGGCGTCGACCGCCTGGATGACGTCGCCGCCCTCTCGAAGCGCGGTAACGATATCTTCCACCACCACGGTCGAACGTCCCAATAGCCCCGTGTCCAGTTCCGCCGCATCCGGGGTGTGCGATCCGACGGCGATGACACAGCAACCGTCGGCGACCTCGGCACCGTTGAACAGGGGCGTTCTGGCCGAGGTTGCGCAGACTATGATGTCTGCTCGGGAAACATCTGCGGAGCAGCCCACCTCGCTGGTAATTCCCGAACTTTGCAACCGTTGTGCCAGCCCGGTAGCTCGATCTGAATTTCGACCCACCACGATGACGACCTCGATAGGCCTGATTGCCTGCATCGCCGCGACGTGAAATTCAGCCTGCGGACCCGTACCGAACACCAGCATCGTGGAAGCATCGGGCCCAGCAAGCCTTTTGGCCGCTACCGCTGATAGCGCCGGGGTTCGCAGAGAGGTCAGTGCGGTGCCGTCGATGAGCGCCAGCGGCGTCATGGTTGCCGCATCGAGCAACACATAGACAGCCTGAATTCTGGGCAGCCCGTGGTCGGGATTAGCAGGCGCCACCGACACCAGCTTGACTCCGACCCGCCCCACACCTTCTGACGGCATCAGGAGTAGTTCTCCGTGGCTGGTTTCCACGGCGGTGCGTGCGGTGCCCCTCGCGGGGTCGAGGCCACCCAGCAGCGCGTTCTCGATCACGCTGATCGCATCCGTCAGCGAAAGCGCGGCGGCTACGGCGCTACCATCGATCCAGGGCAATGACGTTGTCACGCTTCATTTTCCAATCCTGGGTTCAGTCGGTCCCGAGCACCCAGAGTAACGTCGCAGCAATGACTGCCGATACCGCAAAGCCAACCAACGGCGCTGAAGCCGCCGCGGATAGCAAAGCCGCCGAGCCCGAAGACCAACTGGTGACCACCGCGCACTCGATTCAGACCGAATCCGGTGAGTTGAGTTACACGGTCACCACCGGCCGGGTGGTGCTCCGTGAGGAGGTCATCACCGACGGCAAGTTCGACGGACATCAGGCCAAAGCCGAAATGTTCATCACGGCTTACACTCTCGACAGCGCCACTATCTCGGACCGGCCGGTGACATTCGCCTTCAATGGTGGTCCCGGCTCGTCCTCGGTCTGGCTGCACCTGGGCCTGCTCGGACCGCGTCGAGTGGTCTCCGGCGACGTTGACGCCATGGTGGCGCCGCCGTTCGGATTGACTGACAACGCCGAAACTTTGCTGTCCCACACCGACCTGGTGTTCATCGATCCGGTCTCGACCGGCTACTCACGGACCATCTCCGGAGGCGAACCCAAGAAGTTCCATGGCTTCGGACCGGACCGGGACTCTGTTGGTGAACTCATTCGCCTCTGGACATCACGAAACGGCCGGTGGCTCTCCCCCAAGTTTCTGGCCGGCGAGTCCTACGGAACGACCAGGGCCGCTGCACTGGCCGCACATCTGAGCGATCGCTACGGCATGGCGATGAATGGCGTCATCCTGATTTCGTCGGTGCTGGATATGGGTTCGGTCTTCTTCACCGATGGCAATGACCTGCCGTACGTCACTTTCCTGCCGACATATGCGGCGCTGGCCCACTATCACGGGATGATCGCGGACCGAAGTCAGCAGGAGGTGCTGGCCGAGGCAGAAGCCTTGGCGGAAAAGGACTATCCGTGGGCCCTGTCGCGTGGCGCTCGGCTACCGGAAGCCGAGCGGTCCGATATGGTCGGGCGGCTATCGGCGGTTACCGGACTCGCCGCGGACTACATCGACCGTGCCGACCTACGCATTGAACATCAGCACTTCTTCGCCGAGCTGTTGCGTCATCGGGGGTTGGCGACCGGTCGGTTGGATGGACGATTTACCGCCGTACCGAAGAACCGGAACGCCTC
The DNA here is from genome assembly GCA_038234115.1 of Mycobacteriales bacterium. Classification (GTDB taxonomy): domain Bacteria; phylum Actinomycetota; class Actinomycetes; order Mycobacteriales; family Nakamurellaceae; genus Nakamurella. The sequence goes on along the minus strand of JBBSUU010000134.1, from coordinate 5,422 downwards.
GACTCTGGAGTCCGACCCCTCATACGATGCGATCAGGGGACCTTACAGTGCGGCAGCGAATCACTATCTGCGGGTCGAACTCGGTTACGAGGTGGATCTGCCGTACGAGATTCTTACCGACAAGGTGTGGCCGTGGTCCTATTCCGATTTCGAGAATCGCGCGGTGTCGGTGGCCCAGGAACTGGCGACGGCCATCCGCACAAACCCCTTCCTGAAGGTGCATGTGGCTTTCGGGTATCAGGATGGCGCGACCCCCTACTACGCGGCCGAACATGTTTTGGCGCAGCTGAATATTCCGGAAAGCTTGCGGGAGAACATTTCTCGTAAGTACTACCAGGCCGGACATATGATGTATGTGCACGAGGAGTCCAGACTCCAACAGTCTGCGGATCTTGCAGAGTTCATCACCTGGGCGACCGGTGGGCCGCGTCCGATCGATTGAACCAGCGAGCAAGCGGTGGCCTGATCAATCAAGCTCGTTGATCAGGCCGGTTGTTGACAGGCCAGTCGCAGAACAGGCCAGTCGCAGAACACTCGCTCGTCGGGCCGGTCCCAGATCAGGCCGGTCGTTGATCGGCCAGTCGCAGATCAGGCCAGCGAAAGTGCCAGCCCATCCAGGATGTCATGCTCGGAGACGATGATTTCCGACAGTTCGATTCGGTCCTGTACCAATTTCACCAGGGTATCCAGCACCAGCGCGCCACCACCGATGACGTCCACCCGGCCGGGGTGCATGTAACCCAGCACGCCGCGGTGGGCGGTGGTGGCGCCCAACATAAATTGCGCCGTCGACGCCACCTGCTGAGCCGAGATCCGCTGCAGGTGGATCTTTGTCGGATCGTAGGTGGCCAACCCGAGCGCGGCCGCTGCCACCGTGGTCGCAGTACCGGACACCGCTACCAGAGTACGGACCTGGGCCACCGGAACTGCATCGAGTCCCTCGGTGAGAATGGTGGTGACGAGTTTGCGCGCCTCGGTAATTTCACCGTCCGTCGGCGGGTCACCGTGCAGAATCCGCTCGGTCAGTCGAACGCAGCCGATATTGACGCTGGTCGCCCCGGCCAACCGAATCTCGCCGCCGGTGATCGATCCGACCACCATCTCCGTTGACCCACCGCCGATGTCGACGACCAGAAAGGGGCCGTCCTGCGGGTCCAGCCCGCCGATGGCTCCGCGGAAGGAGAGTTCGGCTTCCACGTCCCCCGGGATCACCTCCGGGTCCTGGCCCAGGGTGCTGTGGACCATGGCAATGAATTCGTCCCGGTTTGCCGCGTCTCTGGTCGCAGATGTGGCGGCCATTCGCACCCGTTCGACGCCGGACGCACGCAGGATCGCCGTGTAGTCCGACAACGCGGCCCAGGTGCGATCCAGCGCCCCGGTCTGGATCCGACCCGTGCGGTCGACCCCCTCCCCCAACCGGACCACCCGCATCTCGCGATGCACGTCAACGAGCGTCGTGCCGGCGGCGTCGGTCGTCAGGTCCGCAACCAGCAACCGGATCGAGTTGGTTCCACAATCGATCGCCGCGACCCGAGTCATGAAGTTGCCCTTCGTTCCACTGCCGCCAATTGGTCTTCCAGGTGAAAGACCTCATCAAGCACTACAAATGTTTCATCAGGTCGCAGATCCCCGTCACCGACGAAGAACTCGCCCATCTCGGCCTGCCACCGCGCATTGATCTCGGTCATTTCCATGGCCTGCTGAGCAGCCGGGAAGTCATCACAGTGCAGATACCCGACGAGCAGGCCATCCGGACGCAAGAATAGCGAATAGTCATTCCAGCCCGTTGCCTTGAGTGCCTCGAGCATCTCCGGCCAGACGGCCGCATGACGCCGGCGATACTCAGCCTGGTGGGCCGGATCAATTTTGGTGGTAAAGCAAATGCGAGTCATCTCGAGCTCCTAGTTCTGGCCGACGCCGGTATCGGCATAGAACCCGTTGATGTGGTCGGCGACAATCCGACCGGCAAGTGGTCCATTGCCGGCCGCCACCGCCTCGAGGATCCCATGGTGTTCGCCGCGGAGCCGATCAACCATTCCCGCCCAGTCCGGATACTGCGCTACCGCGGCGGTGACGTAGGCCTGGATGCCGTCACGCATGGCCGTCATCACCGCGGTAATCACCACATTGCCGGCCAACTCGGCCAGCGTGACATGGAACCTGGCATCCAACGCCAAAAACTCATGGGCTGACAACGCCGCGGAATCCATGGCCAGCAACAGCTCTCGGGCCGGCAGCAAAATCTCCGGTGCGGCTGCGGCGGCCGCACCGACCTGCTCGGCCGCCCATGATTCGATGAGCACCCTGGCGCCCACCAGGTCAGCAACCGGAAGATGATGGGAGGCCAGGTGCCATCTCATGGCAGCGCCCATCGGGGCCGCGGGCTCGGCGATGACGGTGGCGCCGGCCTCGGGCCCTGACCCCACGGCAGTTCGGATCACCCCCATCGCCTCGAGAACACGAATGGCTTCTCGAACGCTGGCCCGCGAAACCCCATATCGTTGAGCCAGTATGCGTTCGGCGGGGAGACGACCGCCCACCAGGAGTCGACCGGCGGCCAGATCAGTTTCGATCTGGCCCAGGACAACCTGATAGGTCTTGGCGGCCATTGCACGTTGCCCTTTCGCTGATCCGGCGGTGTGGTCTGACCATAGACTAGAGGACTCATTTCACCTCCCAGTCCGAGCCTGCCTTCCCCGATTCCGCACCCGGGGATGATCAACGCCGCAGAGATGGCAGTAGGGTCGAATCCGTGCCGGGAACTCATCAGGTCACCAACCAGGTCGCTGCCCTGCTGGACTATGACCCGCTGATGGCCGACCCCGCGCTCAGCGCGGCGCTTCGGGCCCACGGGCTTGCAACCGATGACTCACTGCGGGTGTTGAGCCGGCGCGCCGGCAGCGCCGAGGCCATCGAATGGGCCAGGCTTGCGAACGAGAACCCGCCGATCCTCAGGGCTTTCGATGCGACCGGACATCGAATTGACGAGGTCGAATTTCACCCGGCCTGGCATCACCTGATGCAGACCGCGGTTCGAGCCGGCCTCCAAGCTGCGCCCTGGGCAGCACCGGCTGGTCACAATGCCCACCTGCACCGGGCCGCCGGCTTCTATCTGTGGTCCCAGGTCGAGCACGGGCACATCTGCCCGATCACCATGACCTACGCCTGCATCCCCGCGCTGCGGCACTCACCGGCACTGACCGAGATCTACGAGCCCGGCCTGCGATCCCTGCATTACGACTTCGGCCTGCGGGACCCGGCGGACAAACGTGGTCTGCTCGCCGGTATGTCGATGACCGAAAAGCAAGGTGGGTCCGATATTCGAGCCACCACCACGACAGCCGTGCCGATCGATCAGGCTGGTGGTTACCGGGTCACCGGACACAAGTGGTTCACCTCCGCGCCGATGAACGATGTCTTCCTGACGTTGGCCAGGACACCGGAGGGTATCGGATGTTTCCTGTTACCCAGGGTGCTGCCCGGCGGCGAGCTCAACGAAATTCGGCTCCAGCGGCTCAAGGATAAATTGGGAAATAGATCCAATGCCTCTGCTGAGCTGGAGTACAACGGCGCCACCGGGTTTCTGATCGGTGAACCGGGTCGCGGCATCCATACGATCATCGAAATGGTCACCATGACCCGCCTGGATTGTGTGCTCGGGTCGGCCAGCGTCATGCGCGCCGCGCTGACCCAGGCAACGCATCATGCAGCCCACCGTCAAGCCTTTGGGACCCGCTTGGCCGATCAGCCTGCCATGATTGCCGTGCTGGCCGATATCGCCCTGGAGTCGTGGGCCGCCACCACGTCCGGTCTCCGGTTGGCAGCAGCGGTGGATGCCCGGGAGCAGGATCTGCTTCGACTTGCCATTCCGGTGTCCAAATTCTGGTTCTGCAAACGCGCCCCAACGGTGGTGGCCGAGGCACTGGAATGTCTGGGCGGCAACGGGTATGTCGAGGAATCAGTGCTGCCCAGGCTGTTCCGCGAATCACCGCTCAATGGGCTGTGGGAGGGATCCGGGAACATCACCGCTCTGGACGCCCTCCGCGCCCTCCACAAGTCCGAGGCATCTGCGGATGCACTCCTGGCGGAACTGGCCTCGGTAACCGGGTCAAACGCACGATTTGATCGAGCACGATCCACCCTGGGCGATCTGATGGCGGCAATCCGTCGATCGCCGGCCGAGGGCGCCACGAACGCCCGGCGTCTGTCCGCGCTGGCGGCAAGACTCTTCGCTGCCACCCAAATGATCAAGCTGGCGCCACCGGAGGTTTCTGACCTCTATTGCGAAACCCGATTCGGCGACATTTCAGATCGGGTCCTGGGCGAACTTCCCGAAGGTTTCGACCTTCCTGCTGTGGTGTCATCGGTGACGCCACAGTAGTGTCACAGCTGTGACAGTCTCTGGTCCCAACCCCATGCCCCCTTCGGACCCTCGGCAATTTCGCGCGTCCGATCAGGATCGCGAGCGAGTCGTGCAGGTCCTCAACACTGCCCTGGCCGAGGGGCGGCTGACGATGGATGAACTCACGGAGCGGATCGACTCCGCCTACGGGGCCAAGACCATCGGCGAACTGGAACCGATCACCGCGGACCTACCTGCGCATCACACCTTGTGGCCGGCGGTGCCGCAGCAGGGTCTGCCGTTGGCCGGCAGCCCCTCCGGTGTCTCCCGGTATGCCGGCAGCGCACCAACCATCAATATCGGGCTGGCGGTGCTCAGTAGCCGGGAGATCAGGGGGCAGTGGACGATCCCGTCGCAGTTCACCGCGTTCGCGATGATGGGTTCCGTCGAGATCGACCTGACCGAAGCCAATTTCGCCCGTGGCGAGGTGACGATTACCTGCGTCGCCTTCTGGGGATCGGTGGAAATAACCGTCCCGGATGACATCACGGTGATTTGTAACGGCATCGGCCTGCTCGGCTCCTTCGAGGACCAGGCCCATGTTCGCGGGGTACCCGGAGCGCCGGTGCTCCGGGTCAACGGGGTGGCGGTCATGGGCAGTGTGGAGATCAAGCGCGGCGCCCGGGACAAGAAGAAAGAACTGAAGTAGCGCTGGGGCCTGGACTGCGCTCGACCGACTTCTACTGAACCCGCCCGGCGACCTACCAGAAGGAGGCGCAGGCAGTTTCGCCGCGGGAGTACGCCGGCAGCAGGTTCACAGCCTCATCCCCGAGCGGATTGACGCCCGGTCCGACGGCAAGGGAATGCGCCACGAGGACATGCAAACACTTGACCCGGTCCGGCATCCCGCCGGCGGTGACAGCTATTCCCAGGTCCAGTAGGGCATTTCGTTGAGCCAGATACGATTGGTGGGCCCGTCGGTAGGCGGCAGCAAGCTCGTCATCCACCAGCAGCCGCTCACTCATTTCCTTCATCACGCCGCCGGATTCCATTCGGCCGATGGTGGAGTTCAGCGCGGAG
>JBBSUU010000133.1:0-7780 GCA_038234115.1 Mycobacteriales bacterium | reverse complement strand
GGATAGTCAGCTACCGGCCAATCAGCTCAGTGTCATGACGACTCAGCCGCCGGGAGTACCCCCGACGCCGCCACCCGAGGGTGGCGCCACCGGGGGCGTCACCGGGGGAGTCGCTGGGGGCACCACCGGCGGTGTCGTCGGCGCCACCAGTTGGTAGACCACGATGTTGACTCTGGAGTTGAAATCGATCGCCGTCCCGGCGGTCGGGTCAGAAGATTTGATCTTGCCGTCCAGTTTGGGGTCGGCGGTGGGCTCGAGGGTGACATTGAATCTCCCCGCCCAACCGTTGTTGTACATCGCCGTGGTGCCCTGCGCGACCGTCAGCCCCTCAAGTGGGGCAACGGTGATCTTCTGGGCCACACCGACGTTGATCGTCACGGTGCCGACCTTCGGGTAGGCGGTACCGGCGGCCGGGTTCTGCCCGACGACCTTGCCGATCTCGGCAACATTCTTGGTGTCCTGGTTGACGATCCCGGCGGCAGTACCGGCTGTCCAACCATTGTCGATCAGGGTCTGGTTGGCTTGTTCGGGTGTTTGCAGCGCCAGATCGGGCATCTGGAACTGGGTGTTGTCCGAAAAGAAAATAGTCACCGGCGAGCCCTTGGGGACATTGGCTCCTGCGGCTGCCCCGTCGCCCTCGATCTTGACCACGGCCTCCTTCGGGGCAAAGGAGTTGACGGGTTGGCTGGTGACGGCGAATCCGGCCGCGGTGAGTTCGGCCTCGACTTCCTTATAAGGACGTCCGTTGTAGCTGTTCCAGTCGGGAACCACGATTTGCTCGCGACCCTTGCCGATGGTGACAGTAACGGTGCTGCCGGGCGCGATATCCCCCCCCGTGGGGTCCTGCGTCTGAGCGCGTCCCTTATAACCTTCGTCGCCGAAGTCCTCGATACCGTTGTAGACCAGACCGGCATCCTCGATTGACTTCTTCGCTTCGTCCGGAGATTGGCCTATCACGTTGGGCACGGTCACGAAGGACCTCGGTTTGCCGATGGTGAGTTTGACCAGTTCGCTGGTCGGGCGGACAGTACCGGCGCTGGGGTTTTGCTCCTGCACCTTATTGACCTGCGCTTCATCGGCCACCTCGATGGCCAAAATGGTGGGGTCGATATTGAACCCGGCCTCCTTGATCTTGGCTTCGGCGTCGACCCGCGTCATGCCAACCACACTGGGCACCGGTTGTTCCGGGGTCGCCGGCTTCTGGCTGGCCACATTGACCGTCACCCAGATGGCTGCTGCCAGTACGGCGACACACAGGGCGCCAACCCCCACGAAACCCCAGACCCGTTTGGCCTTTTTGGAGCCGTCCAGATCGGGGTCATCTTCGAGGGGCGTGATCCGGGAGGGCGGTGCCAGCAGCGGCGCGCCCTGCGGACCGGCAGCCGGCGTCCGAGCCGGGGTGGCGCGCATGAGTTCGGTGCGCTCGTCATCGCTCATCACCGGTGTCGCGTGGACGGCCTGTCCGGACAGCGCCCGCACCATGTCGCTGCGCATCTCGGCGGCAGTCTGGTAGCGGTTCATCGGGTTCTTGTTCAAGGCCTTGAGGACGATGGCATCCAATTCGGCGGGAACATTCTTGTTGGTCTCGCTGGGCGCCTTGGCGTCCTCGCGGACGTGTTGGTAGGCGATCGCGACCGGCGAGTCCCCGGTGAACGGCGGCACCCCGGCCAGCAATTCGAACAGCACGCAGCCGGTGGCGTAGACATCGGAGCGTGCATCGACAGACTCACCGCGGGCCTGCTCCGGGGAGAGGTACTGCGCGGTCCCGATCACAGCCGCTGTTGCGGTCATCGTCGATTGACCGTCATTGACGGCCCGGGCGATGCCGAAATCCATCACCTTGACCGCGCCGGCCTTGGTCAACATGATGTTGGCCGGTTTCACATCGCGGTGCACAATGCCGTGTCGGTGGGAGAAGTCCAAGGCCGCACATACGTCGGCCATGATCTCCATCGCGCGTTTGGCCGGTAGTGGTCCTTCTTTGCGCAGGATGTCCCGCAGCGTCTGACCATCGACGTGCTCCATCACGATGTACGGGACGGGGCCGGTTTCGCCGCGGGTCTCGCCGGTGTCGTAGACGGCAACAATGGCCGGGTGGTTCAGACTTGCCGCGTTCTGCGCTTCCCGCCGAAATCGTGCCTGAAAGGAGGGATCGCGGGCCAGGTCGGCCCGCAACACCTTGATCGCCACGTCGCGGCCCAGACGCAGGTCACGGCCACGGTGCACCTCGCTCATCCCGCCGAAACCAAGGGTTTCGCCGATCTGATACCGGTCGCCGAGTAAGTCGGTCATAGTTGTCCTCTAATAACGATCATTTTCAATTCAACATTTCATTCTTGCAGTTCTGCGGGCTGGCCTTGGTCAGACCAACAGGGCCGCCCGGCTCCGCGCGATCAGCCCGACTGCCGCCCGGATGCGGCACGGCCGATCCCGGAATGCCTGGCGTGGTGGCAGTGTGCGCCACCGACGGGCTGCAATCCGGTGATATCGAGCGGCCACCCACTTGTGACCCTTTCAGGTCAAAGTCACGGTCCGGTCGCACCGCAGACACATCTGAGCCCGCCGGGATGCCGACAGTAAAGACGCCGGAAGGGGGCGAGTCGGCGGCGGAAGGCTGCAGCGCATCGAGGGTAGACGCCCGAGCAGCGGTATTGGTTGCTCTCGGATTTTCCTGGCCCGGACCGGCGGCTGCGCTCAGATACATAGCGGTGCCCCCGGCAACTACCAGAATGAGGATGAGTAGTGCGATCAGCACAGCAACACCGGTATGGCGCGGCGCGCGCTGGAAGGCCGGCCGGTTCTGCGGCGGCCTGGCCGACTGCCGGACCGGCGCTGCGGTTCCTCCGGACGGGTTGAAGGCCGGGGCCGAACTTCTGGGCGGCGAATTTCTGGGCGCCACCGCCGGGCCCGAAGGGACGTTCACCGGAACGGACGGAAAAACCGCGGTGGGGTGCGGCCCGGTTTTCGACAGCGAGAAAGCCCCAACCGGCGGGCGGGCAAAACCGGCACGAACCGCGGCAACGGCATTGGCGAAGCTCTCACCGTCCGGATACCGCTGGCCGGGGTCTTTGATCAGGCCGTGCATGATCAGTTCGGCGACCGGCGCCGGCACATCAGCCGGCAGTGGCGGCGGCGCATTGCGGATCTGCGCCATCGCCACGATCACCGGGTTGTCACCGCTGAATGGTCGGAACCCGGCAAGGCACTCGTAGCCGACAATCGCCAGTGCGTAGACATCGGAGGCGGGACTGGCGGCCCCGCCGCCGGCCTGTTCCGGGGAAAGATACTGCGCGGTGCCCATGACCAAACCGGATTTTGTCACCGGGACCTGATGGGCGACCTTGGCGATTCCGAAATCGGTAATTTTCACCTGTCCGGCCGGCGTGATCAGGATGTTGCCCGGTTTGATGTCTCGATGAATCAGGCCGCGTGCGTGGGCCTCCTGCAGGGCGCGTCCGGATTGCTCCAGCACATCCAGGACCCGATCAACCGGGATCCGCGGGGTGCGGGCCAACACTGACGACAACGCCTCACCGCTGACCAGTTCCATCACCAGGAAGGCGGTGTCCTTCGGTCCATCCGGATGGGAGGAAGTCTCGCCGTAGTCATAGACGGCGGCAATACCAGGGTTATTCAGGGAGGCGGTGATCTGCGCTTCGACCCGGAATCGATCCACGAATTCCGGATCCGAGGTCAACTCCGGCTTTAAAATCTTGACCGCGATACTTCGACCCAGGGTGCGGTCGGTGGCAGCCCAGACCTCACCCATGCCGCCGATGGCGATGCGCCGATTCAGTCGGTAGCGGGAAGCCAACAGCAGGCCCGGGGTCAGCGCCATCAGCCCTGCCCCGCTACGGCCAGGGCCAGGACTTCGCGCGCGATCGGGGCCGCAACCTTGCTTCCAGTGGCGTCAAGTCCCAGATTCCCGCCATTCTCGACAAAAACGGCGATCGCAACCGTCGGCGCCGAGGCCGGCGCAAAGGCCACATACGAAACATGCGGAGGGGTGTTCTTCGGGTCGGTGCCGTGCTCGGCGGTCCCCGTTTTCGAGGCAATTTCCAGGCCCTGAATCTGCCCGGCACCGAACGTGGTCTGCTCGGTAAAAATCATCATCTGCGTCAGTTGGGCCGCCACCGATGGTTCAATCGCGCTGGCGTTGGCCACCGTCGGAACGGCCTCGGCGAGCACCTTCAGATCAGGACCCGTGGTCTTGTTGATCAGATACGGGGCCATTCGGACGCCGTTGTTGGCGATAGTGGCTGCCACCACGGCGCTTTGCATCGGCGTCATGGTGACGTCCCGCTGGCCGATGCCGGTTTGGGCCAACGCCGCATCGTCGGCAATCTCGCCGACACCGGATCCCTTGACGCGCAGTCCGCCGGTGACCTTATCGCCGTCCGGTATGCCGAGGTTGTAGGAGGTGTCATCGATACCCAGCGCCTGCGCCTGTCGCTTCAACGACGCAGCGCCGATGGCAATGGACAATTCGGCATAGGCGGTGTTGCAGGAATGGGCCAGCGCGATGGTCATGGTGACCAGGCCGCCACCGGAGTCAGCGCAGTTCGCGACGCCGAAGTTCGACAGGGTCGCCCCGTCGGTCCCCGGCAGGTCGATGGTGGCTCTGCCGGTCAGCGGGGCCTGCGGGTCATAGCCCTGGGACAGGGCGGCCGCCGTCACGACAAGTTTGAAGGTCGATCCGGGTGGATACAGCGCGCCGACGGCCCGGTCGATCAGCGGACTCGGGGCGCCGGTGGTCTCGATATTGAGTAGGTCGTTGTAGGCGGTGCGCTGGGTCTGGTCGTTATGACTGGCCAGCGGTGTCGGGTCGTAACCGGGAGTGGACACCATCGCCAGCACGGCGCCGGTCCGTGGATCCAGTGCCACCACGGCGCCGGTCAGGCCCTTTGCGGTCAACAGGTCGTAGGCACGTTGCTGCACTTCCGGCATGATCGTCAACTCCACGTTGCCACCACGTGGGTCCCGTCCGGTGAGGAAATCGCCGACCCGGTCGACCAACAGGTCCGCAGCGTCGCCGGCGAGTAGATCGTTCTGCGCGCTCTCCATCCCGGTGGGGGAGTAACGCAGCGAGTAATAGCCGGTCAGGTTGGTATATGCCGGTCCGCCCGGATAACTGCGCTGGTAGCGATAGGGATCATCGGACTTGTCCGACCGGGCCAGCACCACACCGTTATCGGCGGTGATCAGGCCTCGTTGGCGACTGGACTCTTCGTAGAGGATCCGTCGGTTGTTCGGATCGTTGCGATAGGTGTCAGATTTGATCAGCTGGATGTAGGTGATGTTGGCCAGCAGCGCCACCATCAGCACCACGATGAACATTCCGGACTTGCGCAGGGTGCGGTTCACCGGTCACCGTCCCGGTCACGCAGGGATCCGATAGGGACCATCTCGGTCGGAGTCTCGGTCAGCGAGGGCTGGGCCGGCTTTTTAATGACCGGTGCCACCGGACGCCGGGAGGCATCGGAGATTCGGATCAGCAACGCCAGGATGATGTAGTTGGCGAGCAGGCTGGATCCTCCGTAGGACAGGAAAGGTGTGGTGAGGCCGGTCAACGGAATGAGTCTGGTGACACCGCCGACCACCACGAAAACCTGGAAGGCCAGCGAGAAGCCGAGTCCGGCGGCGAGAAGTTTGCCGAAGTTGTCCTTGACGGCCAGCCCGATCCGCAGCCCTCGAGAGGCCAGCAGCAGGTAGCAGACGAGTATCGCGGCGAGCCCGACCAGCCCCAGCTCCTCACCCAGGGCCGCGGTGATGAAGTCGGTCGAGGCAAAGGGGACGAAATCAGGTCGGCCGGCGCCCAGCCCGGTGCCGAACATCCCGCCGGTCCCGAGACCGAAAAGAGATTGCACCAGTTGATATCCGGCGCCGGTTGGGTCGTCGAACGGGTCGAGCCAGATGTTGACCCGCGTTTGCACATGGGAGAACTTCGTGAATGCAAAATAAGCGCCGGCCGAGAAGCCGAGGATGCCGATGATCAGCCAGCTGGTGCGCCCGGTGGCCATGTAGATCATCGCCAGAAAAACGCCGAATAGCAGTAGTGCGGTGCCCAGATCCTTGCCGAAGAAAAGCACCCCGAGGGCGGCCACGATGGCGATCAACAGGGGTGCGAGATCCCGGGCTCGTGGCAGCACCAGACCGAGAATCTTCTTACCGGCGGTGGAGAGCACGGTGCGCTTGGCCACCAGATACGACGCGGCGAAAATGATCAGGGCGATTTTGGAGAACTCGGCGGGCTGGATGGAGAACAACCCCGGCACTCGGATCCAGATGTTGGCACCGTTGATCCGGGGGGCCAGCGATGGGGCAACGATGGACAACATCGCCGGTGTGGCCAAGAAAATCAGACCGACCAGCGCCAGTGTGTAGGTGTATTTCTGCAGCACTGTGTGGTGTTTGATCACCATCAGCACGATCAAGAAGAAGATCAACGCCACGCCGGTCCAGATCAGCTGCATTGGCGCTTCGGCCCGCGGCCGGTCTTCCCCGGCAACTGCGGCCTTGACCGCCTGCGCCAGATCCAGTCGGTGGATCATCACCAGGCCGAGCCCATTGAGCAGCGCGACCAGCGGTAGCAGGACCGGATCGGCGTATCGGGCGATGGACCGGATCACCAGGTGGGCGATGGCAAAAACTACCAGGAAGGCGCCGCCGTACCAGAGGAGATCCCAGGAAATCGAACGACTTTGGTTCAGCTCGACCAGTGTGAGGGCGCCGGTGACGATGATCGCCACCAGAATCAGCAGACCCAGTTCGGCTCCTCGACCGGTCGGTACCGCGGGCGGTCCTCCGGGGTTGGTTCCGGAGTTGATTTTCGGGTTGCCACCTGCCGCCGAAGAGGATGCAGAACCGCCCCTTTTGGACTTCACAGCCACCAAATCACCCAACCCGGCAAGTTACGCCTGGGATGCCCGGAGCGGCGGAAACAGTCGTTCCTGACACGGAATTGGTGGAACTGGTGCTGGTGGAACTGGTGCTGGAGGCGCTGGAACTGGAGCTGGTGCTACCGCTGGCCGCAGCGGCGTTCTCGGATCCGGTTGCCCGGCCGACTCCCGATTCGCTTTCGAAGACGGCCGACCCGGTCGCCTGCGCAGCGGTAGTTTGGGCGGCGGTAGTTTGGGCGGCGGTAGTTTGGGCAGCGGAGTTGCCCGGCGCAAAACCAAGTCCGCTGCCATCAGTGGCATCGGATTGTGCGGTGGCAGCGGAGCTATCGGTGGTCCGGTTGGTGCGCGTGCTCGAGTTCATCCCGCCGGTGCCGGTGGCCTCGTTCTGTCCGGACGTGCCGGTGGCGGCGCTGCTGCTGGGAGTAGAAGTGGTCGGCGCCGCACAGATCGGCAACAGTTCCCCGCCGAGCCTGGACAGGATGGCTCTGGCATCTTCCAGACCGGATGCCGGAATACCCGACAGAACCTGATCGCGAGCCGATTGCATCAGATCCGGGATGCTCACCGGCTGGCATCCGGCGGCCTGCCCAAGGCAGGAATCCTCCTGAAAGCTGGAGAGATCAAACCCCAGGACGGAGCCGTCAACGCCACGGAAAATTGCTACTCGGCCGTCCTTGTTATCTCCGACGTAGTACTTGGAACCGACCACCTGAACACCGATGATGCCGCCGACGACGAGTAGTACGACGATTGCCAGCACAACGGCGACACGTCGTCCCCAACGCTTGGCCGGGGTCGGCGGGGGACCGACCCGCATCGGCCTTGCCCGGGGGCGAGAGTCACCATCGATGTCGGTCCCCGGCCCGTCAGCGCCACTGCCG
>JBBSUU010000132.1:0-7812 GCA_038234115.1 Mycobacteriales bacterium | reverse complement strand
TTTGCGCCCATACTTTTTCGCCGCGATGCAAGCCGGCCAGCGCGGTGTCTATCGATCCCGCCCAGGCGGGGCGGGCGTCGAGTGTTGCTTCGTTCATCAGTTGCTCTCCGCGGTCGTTGCAGCAGCGCGAATCAGATCGGCGGCTTTCTCGGCAATCATAATTGTCGGGGCATTGGTATTGCCGCGTGGCACCGAGGGCATCACGGAGGCGTCGACGACCCGAATGCCCTGCAGTCCCAGTACTCTCAAGTCGGTGTCAACGACCGTCCCGATCGAGCAGGTGGACGTTGGGTGGTACAGGGTCATTCCGGATCGCTTGGCGAATGCCAGCAGGTCGGCGTCCTGATCTGACTCGGGCACGTCGAAGGTGCCGGTGATGAGGTCCTTCAGCGCCGTCTGGCCAGCGATCTGCAATGCCATCCGAATCGCGGCGATGATGCACGCCCGATCCGCCTCGGTGGTCAGATAGTTGTGGGTGATCCGCGGCGCCGACTCCGGATTGGGTGCTCGCAGCGTCACGGAGCCGCGACTGGTCGGCGCCAGAACGCAAGGTCCGACGGCGAGTCCGTGTTCGGTGGGGGCGCCCAAGCCCTGTTGGTGGAACAGGACCGGAGCGAAGTGGAACTGGACATCGGGCGCCGTCATGCCATCGCCGGACCTGGCGAATCCACCGGCCTCGCCGATGTTTGACGTCAGCGGCCCGGTGCCTTTCGTTTGCAGGAGTTCCACATTTGCCGGGGTCAATGCAGTCATCAGCGATTCGACATCGGTGGTGTAGTTGAGCATCGTCATGTAATGGTCCTGTAGTCCCTCGCCGACGGGCAGGTCAGCGACGACCTCGATGCCGAACAGTGAAAGCGCCTGGGCAGGACCAACCCCGGAGAGCATCAGCAATTTGGGCGACTCGTAGGCGCCGGCGGACAAGATTATCTCGCGATCGGCGGCGATTGTCTCGATCTCCCCGGCCCGACTGATCTCTACGCCGACGGCCCGGGTGCCGTCAAAGATGACCTTGTGCGCGGTCGAGGAGGCACAGACGGTCAGGTTGGGCCGGTCCATCACTGGGTGCAGGTAGGCCACAGAAGCGCTGCACCGCATACCGTTTCGCTGGGTAAGTTCGAAGAACCCGACGCCCTCCTGTTGAGCACCATTGAAGTCGTCGTTGCGGGGGTGGCCGGCCTGTACGGAAGCCTCGACGAATGCCGACGCCAGCTCGTGCGAGGACCGGCTGGCGCTGACTGTGATCGGTCCACCGACTCCGTGGAACTCGCTCTCGCCCAGCTCGTGATCTTCCGCTTTCAAGAAATACGGGAGCACGTCATCCCAAGCCCACCCCTCACCCCAGGTGTCATAGTCCTCCCGGTTTCCGCGCATGTAGATCATGGCATTCATCGAGCTGCAGCCGCCGAACATCTTGCCGCGCGGCAAATAGGTCCGGCGCCCATCGAGGCCGGGCTCGGGTTCGGTGTCCAGATCCCAATCGAGCGGGCTCTTGAAGAGTTGGGCGAAGGCGACGGGGATATGGATCTCCTGGGCGGTATCCGCCCCGCCTGCTTCGATCAACGCCACCGTGACGTCCGGATCCTCGGACAAGCGGTTGGCCAAGACGCAACCGGCGGAACCTGCACCAACAACGATGTAGTCGAAACTCATCATGCTCTCCCTTGAACAGTGATCTTTGAACGGTGACCGTTCTGCCGGTGTGGAGGGTCCAGCCCAACTCCGTTGAAGAGTCCGCGTTCGTCTGTCCTCATAGTGCTCCGACAACTGTTACCCACGCCATAGGCATCCGACGCAGTTTCGATGCTTTCAATTGTGCAGCCGCACAACGGCGCCCCAGCTGGTGAGGTTATGTCGGCGTATGGTCGAAACCATGGATTCCGTGACGGTGATCGAGCGCGCCGGGGTGCCCGGGGCGGCCCATCTGGCGGCGAAGCTGCTCGACAACGCGGACGACCTGACGCGCCGATTGGTAGCCAACATTTTGGCGGGGGACTTTTCCTATACCGAGGGCACGCTGCTCACTCTTGATCAGCTCACCTCGGCGGTGCACGACAACCTGTTCTCGCTGCTCTCCACTTTGAGTGGGCAGGGCGCGGCGTCGCTGGAGGCGGCCGCCGATGCAGGTCGACTCAAGGCCAGACAGGGGGTGCCCCTCGCGGCGCTGCTGCATGCGTACCGGCTGGCCGGGCGATTGATCTGGTCGGAGTTGGTGGCGCTCGCGGCGGAGCAGGACAGCGCCGAATCGCTGGTGCACCTGGCCTCGGATGTCTGGGCGATCATCGACGACTTCTCTGGCGCAGCTGCTGACGCCTACCGTGAGTTCGTCGCCGAGCAGGCGCGGCAGGGCGCGACTTCGCGCGGGGTGATGCTGACCGCGTTGCTCGATGGCACCGTTGACAGCTCCGCTCGGGCCTCTGAGATCGCGCGGGTGTTGAATCTTTCCGACCGCGCGGGTTACGTGGTGGTGTGCGCCGAGATCGGCAGCGACGGAGCCGATCCGTTGCCGGGTATCGAGGAACAGCTGTCATCTACCGAGGTCACATCGGTCTGGATCCAGCAGACCGGGCAGATGCTGGGGCTGCTCGGGATTGCACCGGGAGGTAACTTCGGCCCGGTATATCCTCTTCTTGCTTCGGCCGCTCGGGCGCGGGTCGGGGTCAGCCTGGTTTTTACCTCACCCGACGCTGCCGCCGGCGGTCGCCGGGAGGCCCAGTTGGCGGCCCGGTGCGTACCGCCGGGGGAGCGGGGAAGTCATGTTTACGGCGCATCGGCCATCGCGTTGCTGATCGCCACCGCGCCCGATGCTGCTCGGGAGCTCACCGCCACGGTGCTCGGGCGGGTGATCGACCATCCGGAGTCTGCACTTTTGTTGTCCACCCTGCGAGCCTGGTTTGACGCCAAGGGATCCTCGGCGAATGCCGCTCGGATTTTGCATTGCCATCGAAACACCGTGCTTTACCGACTGAACCGTCTCGCCGAGCTGACGGGCCGCAACATCACCGATCCACTGGCCATCGCGGAATTGCAGCTGGCCGTGGAGACGATTCGACTATCCGGAAGTTATTGAGGGAGTAGACCAGCTGTCGGCACCGGCTGAATTTGCACTTCTCGGCGACAGATCTTTCAGCTTCACCGGCCCGCTCGCATCGATGAGGCGATAGTCCACCACCGTGATCATCGAAGGGCCGCGCCGACCGGCCGACAGCCGATGATTCCCGGCTCAGGGTTGTGACGTCGAACTGGCCGACTCGTTCTGCTCGGCCACCGCGGCGAGCCTGTCGAGCGAGGCCCGAAGCTTGTCCTCAGTGGTCGCTCGCGCTCGGACAAGACGCTTCTCGTCCGTCAACTGGGACCAGTCATAGGTGTGGGTGACGCGGGTCCGAGAATCGCCGATCGGTTCGAGTTCCCACCCCCAGAGATGTCCTGGCGGCTGCTGGCCCGGCTCGGCGGGTTTCCATGCGATGCTCCGACCTTCGTCGAACTTGGCCACGTGATTCTCGCGTATCGCGCCTTTGCCGGTGAGAGTCATGGTGAAGACCTCACCCACGTTTCGGATTCGCTGCCCGGCGGCTGCCTCTGCCAAGTTGCTGTTGCCGTCCCAGCGAGGCTGAAGAGACGGGTCGGCGATGAGCTCGAAGATTCGCTCGGCGGCGGCCTCGATCTCCCGGCTTGCACTGACGACTCGTGGAACATCCTCGTGATCGGTCATGCCCAACATTCAAACACGAGGGCCACAACAGTGCGCCAGCTGTAGTGCGCGCTCTCGCCGGCGGTCCGCCACCGAAATCTTGGCCATGCACGGAAGGAGGTCTGGTCCATATTGCTGAACCGCCGCTCCACACCCGCCCGATGGCTATTTCCGCGGAGAGACCACCATTTAGAGACGCCCGATCGCGTTGCCCTGCGAGAACTTCTGTGCCGACAGGAAACGTTGACCGTGCCGAAGGCGGCGACACAAAACTGGCGAGATCAGGCCCATGACAGGGATAGTCATCGCAATCGTGCACGGGAATTGCCCAGACATCCCACTGTTTTAGCGTGTCAAGCCGCGGCGGCTGTTGCCTGAGCGGCCCAGGCGACAGTTTCGTCGTAGAGCTCATGGTGATCCAAGCAGCCGTGCAGGATGCCGGTGAGTTTGTTGCCCAGGACACGCAGGGCTTGGTAGGGGGTGTTGCCGCGGGTGCGGTGGGCGTCGTAGAAAGCTCTGGCACCAAGTGATGCGTTCAGTGCTGCGAACGCCTGCTGGTGCAGGGCGTCGGCGAGCCTTCAGTTGCGGGCGTAACGGGCCAGCACGACGCGGCTCTTGCCTGAGGCTTGGTGATCGGCGACATCCCGGAATAGTTGCGGCGGGCTTTGGCATCGGCGTAGCGGTTGGGGTCGTCACCAAATTCAGCGAGTACCCGGGCCTCGAAGACCTGCCCGAGACCTGGCTGGCTCAGATAGATTTCAGCGTCCGGGTGTCGGCCAAAAGACTTAGCCACCTGCTCACCCAGAACGCTGACCTGAGCGGACAGGGCGGCTATGACGGCGACCAACGCCGCAGTGGTGGCCGCGTAGGCACTGACGAGTGCCGACCGGGCGGCGAGCTGCTCGGCGCGCAGCTCGCCTCGATGTGCTCGGCTCTGGGCTGAAGGTGGCGTTGCCGGCCACTGCGGCGTAGCAACGTCACCACGCGGGCCGGCGTGTTGAACCCACAGAGGTTGGTAACGGTGGTCGTGCGCATGACTGGGGTGAGACCTTTGAGTGCGGTGCGGCGCCGATGGTAGTTGTAGAGGTGCAGGAATGCGGGGAGGGCTTGGCTTCGGTTCTCGTTTGATGACCAGGCCTGCGTGTAGGCCCGTTCACGGGCCAGGGTCCGGTTGTAGCGTTCGACTTTGCCGTTGGTCTGCGGTCGGTAGGGCCGGGTGTGCTTGTGGATGGTGGCCTCGTCCGACGCCTACAAAGACGCCGACGATTCTGCGGGGTCAGCGGGGCATTACGGAGGGACATGAGGGTGTCCTTTTGGTGCGGTCTGGTGTTTAGTCGCTTCACACCAATCCAGGGAGACCCTCCCTCATACGGTCACCACGCCCGCCAGCGTGTTACCAACATCCATCTGTACAACACTTAGCCCACCTCAACCCAGAAGTTCCTGGGCACCGATCGGATAGTCCATTGGCTTCATTGCATTTAGGTCAATCTCGATCAGCATTGGCCCTGCCTGACCTACCGATTCTCCGAAAGCGTAATCAAAGGCGCTTAAGTCACTCACATGTCGGCTTCGGATACCCATCGCGGTACCTAGCATCGTGAAGTCGGGTGTGGCGAGATCTACGTCGTTGCGGGCGCCTACGAAGGTGGCGGATTGGATTGCGCGCAGGACACCATAACCTTTGTCGTTGAACACACATACCGTTACCGGCAGCTGATACTGCGCGAGAACTGCCAGTTCCCCTATGCTGAGCATTATCCCGCCGTCACCATGTATCACTACGGTCCTTTGACCGGAACCCAGGCAAGCACCGATCGAAAGTGGCAGGCCCGGACCTATTGCAGCCGAGACCGGGTTTAGCGAGGTGCGGTCGGTATATACGGGCAGTAATCTGTCGCCCCACGCGTAAGCGGGAACTGTGGAATCGCGGACTATGACTCCATCGCGGGGGAGGTGACTGCGAATGGATTCCAGCATGCCACGGTGATCTGAGCCCAGGTGGCCCATCGCGTTTGACCGAGACTCGGCTGCTGCTTTGGCAGCGCGGGCCGCCCAGTCGGGCTCGGCAGCACTTCCGGTCAGTTGCTGCGCAATCAGTTCCAACCCGACCCGAGCGTCCCCCGTTACCGCGATCTTGGCCGGGTAGGTACGTCCTATAACTGTTGGATCAGCATCCAAATGAATCAGATTTTCGGTGATTCGCTGCTGCCAGAACCCGGTGGTGTACATCTGAAAATGAGTTCCCACGGCCAGCACAACATCGGCCTCAGCAACGATATTACTCAAGGGCTGTTCGGTGATCAGGGGACCAAGACACAATGGGTGATCTTCCGGCAGCGAGCCTCGTCCGGCGGTTGAGGTTACTACGGGGATCGACCACTGTTCGGCCAGAGTAAGCAGAGCAGATGCAGCTCCGGCGTGGTTGACCCCGCCGCCAGCCCAGATCAATGGGCGATGACCCGACGCCAACAACGTCACGGCGGACGCTATTCGGCGGGCATCTGGGGCGGTGGGCTGGACTGGGGAACAGACTACGTCTGTCAGATCGGTGGCTGCGCTCGCGTACTGCAGATCGATTGGGATCTCAACCGCTGTGGGCGCTGGCCGCCCGGATTGGGCAGCTCGTCCCGCCGCAAGGACCGAGTCGACCACATCCTCTCGTCGACGAACCGACCATACCTGTCTGGTCAATGAAGCCAGCATGGCTACCTGGTTCTCGGCTTCGTGCAGAAAGGCCTTGCCGTGACCGTAGAAACTGGTTTCCACCTGGCCTGTCAGCATCATTACTCGGGAGGATGCAAATCCTGCTTCGAAAAGCCCACCCATCGCATTGGCAGCGCCGGGACCGGTCGAGGTGATAGCGACTCCTAGCCGGCCGGTCACGCGCGAGTAGCCATCAGCTGCATGCACGGCGCTTTGCTCGTGCCGCATGTCGATCATCTGAATACCCCCATCGCGTCTTATCGCATCCAGGATCGGCAGATTGTGGACCGAGGCAACCCCGAATACAGTGTCGACCCCTAAAGCACGAAGCGCCGCGACGACGGAATCGCCTCCTGTCGCCTGTTTTTTGATATTGGCATTCGTCATTTCATAGCCCTTTCGGGAGTTGGATAGTCTTCAGTTCGGTGAATTCGAAAATGCCGTGAGCACCGAGTTCGCGACCGATACCGGACTGTTTGCGACCGCCGAAGGGCGCCCGGGAATTAAACTCCGCGCCGTTAATGTCAATGGTTCCAGCCTCCACTCGGTCGGCGAATCTGATGGCACGGTCGGTATCAGCGCCCCAGACCGCCGCGGCCAATCCATATTCGGTGCCGTTGGCTAGTTCGATTGCGTCGTCGTCGTTCAGGTAGGGCTGCAGAACCAACACCGGTCCGAATATTTCTTGTTGAACCACCGGTGTCGCCGGGTCTGTTGCCGTGAATGCGGTTGGTGGGGCGAAGAACCCTGTTTGTGGCAGGGAGCCGGGATCGGCTGACCAAATCTTGCGCGAGCCGTCCAGTTCGGCCCGGTCCAGGTGTTCAATGACACGCTGCGCCTGGGCTGCATTGGACAGAGGTCCGAGATCGGAATTCTCATTATCAGAGGGACCTACCCGGTACCTGGCCATGGCGTCGGCCACCAAGTGCTCGGCCTCCGAGAGTCGATCGAGGGGGACCAATAGCCGGGTAAGGGCGGTGCAGGTTTGCCCACTGTTCGTCATCACCGTTTGGACCGCATTAGTGACGGCAGCAGACAGATCACCGTCATCCAATACCACCGAGGCCGACTTACCGCCCAGTTCCAGTGCAACCCGGGTGACTCTAGCCGCAGCGATCTCGGCGACTCGGCGGCCGGCCCTGGTAGAGCCGGTCAAGGAGACCAAATCGATGAGAGGGTGGCGAATCAATGCCTCACCGACATGGGCGCCGGTGCCGAATACGAGATTAATTGCACCGGCCGGAATCCCGGCTTCGCTGATCGCTTCGGCGAGGAGAAAGGCGTCAAGGGGAGCAATTTCACTAGGCTTGAGAACTACGGAGCACCCAGCCGCCAAGGCAGGTCCTATCTTTGAGGCAATCTGTAGCAGTGGGTAGTTCCAGGGCGTGATAGCCGCGACAACTCCGACTGGACCG
>JBBSUU010000131.1:0-7822 GCA_038234115.1 Mycobacteriales bacterium | reverse complement strand
CGCAGAGCCGTCGAATCCGATGCCCTCGTTGAACGCGCCCTCCAACTCAGCTGGGGCAACTGCCACCGACTTCAGGTAGCCCAGCACATCGGTGAACCACAGCCGCACGAAGCGGATGTCGCGCTCTTCGAGGGTGCGTAGGACAAACTGCCGCTGACGATCCATGTCGTAAGACTATGGGTTGGCGTCGTCCATCCGGAATCGAGGCCACGACGCGCGGAATTCGGACCCGGCCGACTGCGTCCCGTAGCGTGACCCAGATGATCGAGTCGCCGGCGCAAGCAGCTGAACTGGTCCCGGGACCAACCGTCACCGATTCCTCGGTGGTGTTCAACGTGGCAGATCCAGCGCACGAATTCGACGGCGTTCGGCTCGAATTGGACTGGAACCCCGGCGATGCAGTCCTGGATTTCGACGAGGTTCCGGGCGGCTGGACCCTGACCCTGCCCCGACCGGCAGTCAATCGAATCGAATATCAGTTCACCTTCCGCCGACTCCAGGACTACCGGTGGACCACAGATCCGGCCAACCCTGCCCTGGTGCCCAACCCGTTCGGTGAGAAGTCCGAGTTGTTGTTTCCGGACTATCGGCCGCCGGAGTGGCTTCGGTATCGCGACACCGGCACCGCGGTAACGGTTGTGACCGACGCCGGTGGACTCGAACAGCCGGTCCCGATCACGCTGTGGTCACCCATCGGCCTGGCGGCCCGAACCCGCGCCCCGCTGCTGCTGGTCCACGATGGCAGCGATATGGCCGACCGCGGATCAATGTTGCGCTGGGCGAGTTGGGCGCAGCATGCCCAACTCGATGATCACGGCTATCAGGCGGCACCGTTCCGGGTCGCGCTGTTGGACCCTCCGTCGGGCTTGCGCGACACCTGGTACGCCGCCAATGCGGCTTACTCCGAGCATCTGACAAAGGTTGTCATCCCGGCCATCGCCGACCGGGTGAGCGTTGGTGCCATCATCGGACTCGGTGCCAGTCTGGGCGCCCTGGCCATTGCCGCGCTGCAGGATCGGCAACCGAAGTTGTTGCACGCCATGGCGTTGCAGTCCGGTTCCTTCTTCACTGCCGAACTTGACGGCCAGGAGGACAGCTACTCCCAGTTCGAGCACATCTGCTCGGCTGTTCGACATCTGGCCGATCGCTCACCCAAGGAAATCCGGCCGGTCCCCGGGCTCATCACCTGTGGCGCGGTCGAGGAGAATCTGGGCAACAACGAGGCAATTGGGGCGGTCCTGAACGAGCAGGGTTACGAATTGCGCTTCGATGTAGTGGGTGATGCGCACACCATGATCGGCTGGCGCGACGCCTGGTCACCGGACCTTGAGGATTTGATCCGGGTCGCCGGCGAGCGGTTCGTGCCGGCTTCCCGTAAGTACAAGCCCAGGGAGAAGCGATGAGCCACACCGAATTTCACACCATTGACTCCCCCGGCATCGGTGGCACCCGAGAGATCGTGGTGCACGGGCACTACGGGCGCCCGGTTCTGGCCTTTCCCTCCGAAGCCGGCAGCCCGCACGATTTCGTCGCCAACGGGTTGCTCGATTCGGTTCGGGGGGCGGTGGACGAGGGTCGGATCAAAGTGTTCTGCGTACCGTCTCATGACGCGCAATCCTGGTCGGCCAACGACCTACCGATCCAAGATCGGGCCCGGGCGCATCACCGTTACGAAGACTGGATCATCTGGCACGTCGCTCCGTTCATCCGGGCGAATTGTGGTGGCCGCGAAGACATCGCCACCTTTGGCACCTCACTCGGAGCTTTCCACGCGGTCTTGTTCGCGCTACGGCACCCGCATATCTTCCCGCGCGCGCTGGGCTTGTCCGGCAACTACAACCCGTCGAGCTGGCGCTCCTGGGGTGAGGAGGGCGAAGACAGCTATGACCTCAACCCCATCCAGTTCCTGTCCGGTCTCGACGGTGCGCATCTGGACTACCTCCGGTCGCAGTTGTTCCTGACCCTGGTGGTGGGCTCGGGTAGCTGGGAGGACAGCACCGGAGCGAATCCATCGACTCGGGAGTTGGCCCATCTGCTGGGGGTCAAGCAGATCCCGCATGAGATGCACGTGTGGGGAACCCAGTGGCCGCACGACTGGCCCAGCTGGCGAGCACAGGCGGCGATCTACCTGGCCGGCCTCGGCTGACATTGACCGAGACCCAAAGTAGACCCTCGCGTTGCCCAGTTCGACCTCGACCTGAATGATCTACGTCATGAAAGCGCACAAGGACGAAACCTCCCATCTGATCGGACTGTTGCTCGGCACCGAGGACGACTGGCCGGCCGCCTTCGAGGCCCTGCTGACCAGGATCGGCCCCGTCGACCATCAGGGACGTACCCACCAGATCAGCACCGAGCGAGTGACGATCGAGCCGTTCGACCTGCGTGATCCGGTCCGCCATGACGTGGTGATCGATCGGCTCGCTTGGTGGTACTACCACCCCAGAGAGTGGCTGAAGAAGGCCGCCCTGATCAACGACACCTACCTGCTGAACAACCCTTTCACCTTTCAGGCGATGGAAAAGCACTCGGCCTACTGCGCCATGATCCGGCTCGGATTCGATATCCCGACCACCGTGCTGGTGCCCTACAAGAACCCCATCGACCATGAGAAGTGGGCTTACACCGCGGGCACCTACAACCTGCCGTTCGACCTCGATGAGGTTGCGGGGCGGGTGGGGTATCCGATGTTCATGAAGCCGTTCGACGGTGGCGCCTGGCGCGGCGTCAGCAAGATCGATGATCCGGCGGCCCTGCACAAGGCGTATAACGAGTCCGGCGAAATGTTGATGCACCTGCAGGGCGCCGTCGAAAACTTCGACGCCTTTGCGCGTTCGCTGACGATCGGTCCCCGGACCCAGGTGATGAAGTTCCGGCCTGAGCTCCCGATGCACGATCGCTACGAAGTTGCGCACGACTTCCTGCCGGCCGATGCCGGGTCGGAGATCCAGACCCTGTCCCGGACCATCAACGCCTTCTTCCGCTGGGAGTTCAACTCCTGCGAGGCGCTGGTGACGGGCAGTCGGGTGCAGCCGATCGATTACGCCAACGCCTGCCCGGATATCGCCATCACCAGCCTGCACTACTACTTCCCGTGGGCGATCACCCAGCTGCTGAGCTGGTCGATCTTCTGCGCCGTCACTCGCCGGCGCACCCGGGTGGACACCGCCAGCCGGGACTGGTTCGATATCGCCGACAATCAGGATCTGTCCTGGCAGGACAAATTGGACGGGTACGCGGGGTTGGCCGATGCCTACTTCGATACCGAGGCGTACGAGAAATTCTGCGCGACCTCGCTGGCTTCGTTGCCGGCGATCGTCCTGAACTGGGTCGATTCACCGGAGTTCGACGACTTGCTGGTCCGGACGGTGAAAGCTACCTATCCGGCGGCCGAACACGACCGTTTCGTCGGCCACTTCCGCGGTCTGATCGGGATGTACATCGTCGACCAGCGCTGAGTGCCCACTGACGACAGGGGCTGGCCGACCCTATCTGCAGGTCAGCCCGGCCTTGGGCAGGGTGAGAGTCGTCAGATAGGTGGTGGCGGCGTCATCGACGCAGGAGATTCCAGCACTGAGGTAGGCGGTGTGTCGATCGCCTTCCACGGTGATCAGACTGCCGCCGATTTGGTCGGCCAGGGCTACACCTGATTCGTAAGGTGTCGCCGGGTCGCCGGTGGTCGAGATGACGACCACCGGGGCCAGTCCGGGTGCGTCGGGGGCGCCGGCGGCCAGGGTGACCGGAGCCGGCCAGAAGTCGCAGATGCTGGGCAGGGATACCGGCGGATCCCCGCTGTCCTGGAATGGTGCGGCCGCGTTGTACTCGGCGTTGATATCCCGGCCGGTGGTGTCGTCGGTGGTTGCATCATCGACGCAGCGAACCGCATTGAGCGCATTCAGGCCGACGTCGTAATGACCGTTGGCGTCACGACTTTCGTAGAAGTCGGCCAGCGACATCAGACCTTCGCCCTGCCCTCGAGAGAGCCCGATGAGGCCGTCCTCCAGGTAGGTCCACAGGCTTTCCGAATACAGCGACTGGATGGTTCCGGTGATCGCATCGTTGAAGGTCAACACCCGTCCATCGCGGAGCTTGACCGGATCTTCCAGGAGCGGTCGGACCAGGCCCTGAAAAACTGCGGTGGCCTGCTTGGGATCCTGGCCCAGAATGCAGTTGGCCTTGGTGGCGCAGGAGGCCGCGAAGGCGTCGAAGGCTGATTGAAATCCCTTCGCCTGACCAAGAATCGAGTCGAATCCCTGGTCCTTCGGGTTCACCGCACCATCGAGCACCATGGCCCGGACATTGTCGGTGAACTGGTCGGCATAGACGTAACCGAGCCGAGTGCCGTAGGAGTAGCCGACATAGGTCAACTTCTCATCGCCCAGCACCGAACGGAGCACATCCATATCCTTGACCACCGTGTCGGTGCCGACGGAGGCCAGAAAGGCTGCGCCGTCGATGCCCGCGTCGGCACCGGTTCGCTTACCGCACTGCTCGGCCTGGAGTTTCAGGTCCGCTGTGGCTTTGGCGACTTCCTCCGGAGTGAGCAATCGATTGTTCGCCGCCCGCGCGGCGTCCCGTTCCTCGTCGGTCTGGCAGATGATCAGCGGTCGGGAGCCGCCGATGCCTCTCGGATCGAATCCAATCAGATCGAAACTCTTGTGCAATGCATCCACGGTCGGATCGCCATCGAATGATGCAACGGTCGACATCCCGGAACCGCCGGGGCCCCCCGGATTGAATTGAACGGTGCCAACCCTGGTGTCGCCGGTTGCCTTGGAGCGCAAAACTCCGACCGAGACCGATTGACCATCGGGTTTGTCGTAATTCAGCGGCACGATCAGATTGGCACAATCCAGATTGGGATTGCCGTACGTCGTTTTATCAAAGTCATTGGAGGCAAATGGCAGGCACCCCTGCCAGGCCAGCGTCTGGTTGTAGAAGCGTTCCAGACCGCTGGGAATAACCCCGGCACCGGTGCCGCCGGGGATCGGCTCCCCGATGGTCCCCGCCGGGGGACCGGGTGTTTGAACCTCGGGGTCGCCGGTCGGACTTGACACCGAGGTGCCAGGCCCGGGACCTTCGGTGGCGCCGGTGGAACCGAGCGGCGCCGAAGGGGCCAGGATGGGCCGGGAAGCGGTAGTGGCCGCCGCCCCTTGGCCGATGATGGCGGTAGAGCAGGAGGCCAACAAGCACGATGCTGCGATCAGGCTGACGATCGCGGTCCTGCGCGCTTTGAGATTCCGGTTCACCCTGACGATGCTGCCATGCCGCCGAGCCGGCGGGGGAACGATCCGGGCCAACCCATTGGCAACGACCGCCTGCACACCGCTCTCAGCCGTCTCGCCATTGCCGATCTTCGGCATCCTTGCGGTCTTCTCGGTCGTGGATGGTTTCCAGCGCCTTGGCCGCTGATTCCGCGTCCGGGAATGGGCCCAGCAGGTCCTTGGCCTTGCTCTGCCCCTCCTGTTCCACCTGCTTCGTCTTCAAATTGTAGAAATATTGGGTACTGCGACCGATTTCCTCACCCATGAAATGCTCCTCGCTCTTTGGCGGTACTGATGTTGGCGGTACTGATGTTGGCGGTAGTGATGTTGGCGGTAGTGATGTTGGGCGGCGCGCTAACGCACCGGCTGGACGAGATAGGTGTTGGTCTTTACCTCAGCCGAGACCAGCTCAACCTTGATGACCTCCCCCTCGGTGAGTGAGTCGGCCGAACATCTGGCCCGTACCGGCGGGTCCTGCAGGAGCACCGACGCCCGATTCTTGTCTTCGTCGATCTGGAGAACGGTGGCGGTGAAAAACTCGCCAACCCGATCATGCAACAGAAAGGTGCCGACGGCGCCGACGCATGCCTTCTCCAGTGCGTTCGCCCGGCGATCAGATCCGGCCATCACCGACGGTAGCTCCTCGAGTCTGACTCGAACCCACTCCGGGATCGGTGCTCCCGCAACCAGACTCAAGCAGATCTCGGTGCCGAAACGATCCACCAGACGGCGCAGCGGGGCGGTGACGTGGGCATAGGCAGCTCCCACACCGGCGTGCTCGGTGGTCGTCGGCGGATGGCCGTCGAAGGCGGTGTAACCGGCTCCGCGGAGCAGCCGCACCGCGTGGTCGAGGAAAGCCGCCTCTTTGGGGTTCTCCGAATTCAGCTTGCCGATTATTTCCCCGGGCGGAGTGCCCTGGGGCCACGGGATTCCGAGTGCTTTGATGGACCTGCGCAGAGCATTTACCTGCTGCGAATCAGGGTTGGGCAGCGTCCGCAGTATTCCGAATTCGCCGCTGATCATGATGTCGGCCGCACACATCCCGGTGAGCAGACTGATTTCGGCGTTGTACTGCTCGATCGTTCTGATCGCCCTCATCTCCAGCGTCCAGTGTCCGGACTCGGACTTCACGATCTCGGTATCCGGTAGGTCAAGGGTGATGGCGTGCCGCTCGCGGGAGAGCCGCTGCCGGAGTTCGCCGACAGCCGGCAGCAGGGTGATCGAAGGGTGTAGGCAGGCTGCCTCCATATCCTGCTGGGCGCCACGATAGTCCAGACGTGCAACAGATTTCACCCACACTCTGGCCACATCAACTGCGCCTGCAACGCCGCCGGTATCCAGGTCGATGGTCCACAGGATCGCGGCGCGACGCTGTCCTGGCAGCAGACTTGCCCCGCTTTCGGACAGATTCACCGGGTGCAGCGGCGTAGCTCGGTCCGGGCTGTAGAGGGTCTGTCCCCGAATGAAGCTCTCCGCTTCCAGTGGTCCGCCCGGCCGAACGAACGCCGCCACATCGGCAATGGCGTAGAACACCCGGAATCCGTCTCCGAGTTGCTGGATGAAGACCGCCTGGTCCAGATCCATCGACCCGGCCGGATCCAACGTGATCAGCGGCAGGTCGGTGCGGTCGGGTCTGCCCGGCTGGATCCACGGACCGGCATCAGCACTCTCCTGGGCGTCGGTCACCGCTGCCGACGGATACTGGGCAGGTATCTGAAGTTCCGCACGGATGGCATCGAAGTCGATCTGGACCGCTGGTGTGTAAATCCGTCGTTGGAGCACTCCGTCACAGTACTTCGTGGATCTGGACTGCATCGTGCAGGTTAATCATCGGCGCCCATCGCGGATCTGATAGATCCTGGCCAGCGTGAGCGCGGTTGGCTGAACAAAGGCCGAACCCGGTAGGCCCTCTCCCATCCCGGCTCTGATGGCGGTAGCCCGTCCTTGCACCGCAGCGTCCTCCAGTGGCGAGATGGCGGTGGACCTGATCGACTCGATCCAGGTCAGGTGGTCCATCAGAGCTGAGCGAAAATCTGCAGTCACTGAACTCGGCTGCCCCATCAACGCATCCTGGAGGGGCTTGCAGATCACTCCCAGCACACTCGCGAGGTAGGTCCGGCGCACGTCCGGGGGAGCATCGGTCAACTCATGGAGCTTGTGGGCAAGCGCATTCAGGACTTCGTCATTCGATTGCTCCGGCATGGCGTGCAGAATAACCCCGGCCGAGTGGTGACTTGCGCCAGGACCAATACCTGATCCCGGTGGCATCGAACAACAGCCGAACAACTTCCAATTGATTCGACCCGCAGCCGGGTATCGGCGTATACATGTTTTCATGAGAGGCAGCCCCCGATGAGTGACCTTGATGATCTGAACAAGCAACAACCGTTGGGATTTTTGCGTCCAAAAGTGCTGTTGATCATTGGGGTGCTGGCGATTTTGGCCGCCATCACGTTTGCCGTCATCACTTTCACCAAGACCTGACCGGAGCCGGACCGGGTGTACCGGACATTTTTTCGGAAGGACGAGTTGGTCTGTAAGCCGGGTCCTGTTCCCGG
>JBBSUU010000130.1:0-7885 GCA_038234115.1 Mycobacteriales bacterium | reverse complement strand
TCCCCCTATCTTGATCCGAGCAAAATCGTCGCGGCCGCCTGGTCGCCGACCGATGGGTTCGCCCGGCCGGAAAATGTTGTCGCCGCCTATGCAGCGGCAGCAGCCAGGCTGGGGGCGCAGATCAACACCCGGTCCCCGGTCGAGGGGATCGACCGGCTTGACGACGGCCGCGCCGCAGTTCACACCAGGGACGGGCGGGTATTAATCACCTCAACACTCATCTGCACTGCGGGCGCCTG
Source organism: Mycobacteriales bacterium (assembly GCA_038234115.1). GTDB lineage: Bacteria > Actinomycetota > Actinomycetes > Mycobacteriales > Nakamurellaceae > Nakamurella. The sequence continues at coordinate 7,646 of JBBSUU010000130.1, read as the reverse complement.
GTCCCCGCAAATCGGCGCCATGGTCGGAGTCGATCTGCCGATCCAACCACTGCGCCGCCAGATCGCCTTCACCACACCATTGCAACCGAGGCCACTGCCAGGCCCATTCACCATCGACTTCAGCACCACCGCCTACTTTCACGGGAATGACGATGGCACCGGTCTGCTGATGGGCATCGCCGATCCAACCCAAACAGTTGGCTTTGACCGCACTGTCACCACCGACTGGCATGCCGATCTGCGCAAGGCGCTGGAGGCATTCGCTCCCTCGCTTCGCGACGTCGAACTAACCAACGGCTGGGCCGGCCTGTACGAAATGACCCCCGACTGCAATGCACTGATCGGCGAAAAGAACGCCGACGGACTTCGATTCCTCTATGCTGCAGGGTTTTCCGGCCACGGGTTCCTCCAAGGACCGGCAGTCGGCGAGGTGGTCCGCGATCTTTACCTCGGTAACTCTCCGATGATCGATGTGACCTGCTTCGACGTCGATCGGTTCGCTCACAGTGCCACCCGGACCGAACTCAACATCATCTAGACCCGCAGTCAGCCGGCAGCCACAACTTCTGGCGCAAAGGTGGATAACGAGGGGCCGACCGGTGCTGATCAGCTCCGCAATACGTGCACTTTTGCTGGTACCGCCACGCTTTCGAGCCATTTATCGCTGTAGCCGGTGACCACTCCGCCAAGGATCCGGCTGATCCGCTGGCTGGGTGTCTCGCTCTGCTTCCCGGGGGCCGAGATAGAGGCGGTAATCAGCCTTGCCAGGTCGCGCAATTTCATGTTCGCGTGACTGGAATGCCACCGCAAGATGGCGAAGGCATCATCGGCCGAGATTGCGTGTACCAACATCAAGGCGCCTTTTGCCTGCTCGATATCGGCTCTGGACTCATCCGCGCGATGCAAGGCCTCGGTAACTTCGTGTTGGGCTGCTTCGCGGCCGGCATTACTGATATCGACAAAGTATCCGTGGACCTGGGTGACCTTGCCGGTCTCATCCAGCGTCCCCTGACCGATCGTGATGACGGTCCGGATGCGGTGCTGACTGTCGATGATGCGATGCCGGCAGCAGTATGGCTCACCGGTGGCGAGGACAGCGGCCAGCACCTCATCGGTGTGGGACCGGTCCTCCGGGTGCTTGTGCGCAGCGAAGACGTCGCTGGTCGGCACGATCTCCCCCGGCTCGAAGCCATGGATCTGGAATAACTCTTCCGACCAGGTCCAGGTGTCACTCGCCACGGCGTAACGGAACCAACCAATGGGTTCGCGTGCTCCGCCCGAAACCGCCATGGCCACGGGTAACAATGGATCGGACACTTTTCGGGCTCTCCAGGTCGTGATCGGTTGGGGCAGGTTCTGGTACCTGTGTTCAGAGTGCCATAGACAGGTGTCTCCGCAGCGCCTCCGTCGGGTCACCGACATCGAAGTTCCGCGATCGACTGGGTCGCTCAGCGGAACATCACTGCGGGCACCGCGCTACGAGTGACACTGCACCGGTGATGACCAATGCTGTCGGCACAATGGCGAGAAGACCCGTCGCAGCTGCCGTCCCGGCCGTCAGGTTATAGCCGGTGTGCCAGATCGCGACCGTCACAATGCTGGGCAGAAACTCCGCTGAAGATGGCGAACTCAGTAGCCGCCGGCCGTGGAAGTCCTGCTACGGCTTACGCGCCCAGTACGAGAAGCACCACGAGCAACGGGCTGACAGCGAAGATCCACCAGCGCAGCGTAACGGCCGGGCTCACCATAGACCCTGCAAGCTTGACGGGACCGCGGGCGACCATCCATCCGCACGGTCAGCACGATCGCAGCAACCGCAGGAGCGATCAGCGCCGGCAGATGTATCTGCCTTCTCGTGGTGCTCTCGGCGGGATCAGCTGTCGATCGGTCCAGGACGACAAGGGTCGACGAGGTTGAGTCCGGCCATTACGGCAGCAACGGGGTGAGCATTGCACACCTCGTGAGAGTGCTTATCATAGGGCGAAGCTACGGCAGGGACGACCCAGAGGAGAACTCAACGATGAGTGAACACGACGTCAACGACACCGCATCCGATGCACAGCTGGGAACCGGCGAAAAAGGTTCGCTGAGCCAAGCCGCAGCCGGACCGCCGATCGATTGGGATGACGCGGGAAGCGTGGCAGCCGACGCACGCAGCAACGATCCTGATTATGCGGACGGCGAAGGAACCGACGATGACCCGCTGAAAAGCATTTATGGCCCACCGGCGGGCCAGGAGCGGGTCGGCGACTGAATTCGAAAGTATTGACTTGGCGAATTAGCCGCCAGCAGGCCAGCGCGGTCCGCGGGCCAAGCGAATGGCTCCCACACCAGTAGCGGCTTCCACCCGACGACCGTGCTGGCGTACCTCGACGACCCCCGCCGCCGCCAGTGCGGCGGCCACGGCGCGTGCGGCATCCATCGCTTCGCGCCACGTTGGTCCACCGCACACCCGAGCTGCATCACTGGGACAGATGGTGGACTCGGGTTCGCGGTGGCGCAGCAAAGCCCGGATGGTCGCGGCGATCCGTACCCCAAGTCCATCCTCGCTGGGTGGCTCCCACCAGGGTTGGCCACGCTCGCCGAGTGCCACCTTTGCGTCCTGAACCCGGTTGCGGGCCAGGCCCAGGGCGGTCTCATCGGACCGCGCATCTCGCACGGCCCGTCGAGCTGCCATCAACTCATTGACCAACTCGCCCCGCAGATTCGCCGGAATCCCCGGATCACTGGCCCGCCAACGCCGACCGTTGATGATCAGATAGCGACCGTCCGCCGAGCGCGCGGGATCCGGGACAGCCTGGTCTGACACATCGATGTCGGAACCCGTCACCCATTCATCCTGATCTCTTGGCATTGCGTCTTACCTGCCCGAGCCCACTCGGATCGGTCTGTGAATCAAAATCGCAGCTGATAGTTCAGGGCCCGACAGATCGGGACGGGGACCTATCCCCGTCCCGATCTTGCACGTTGCGCCCGAGGGCTGCCGCGGATTTTACTTGGACTTGTTCAGGTCGTTCGCAAACTCGTCCGGCTCTTCGACCTTGGGCTTGGAGTTGGTCGCTTCTTCGCGCCGAACGTCATGAGTGCTTGCATGCTTGCCCTCTGGGCCGCCCTGATCCGAATACGGTTCGCGTTCGTCACCAGTGCTGTGATCGTCGCTCTTGCTCATGTCAAATCTCCCGGTCTGCGATAGAGCGATCACGGCCTTGTGATCACCGACGGTCGCCTCACACAGTTGTGCATCCGTGCGACTGTGCATCCGTGCGACCGGCGTAGTGCATCAGATACCCACTGCAGCCGGACCGTACCCACAACCGGTGGGACCTGCCGGCGGCACGGTTTCTGCCAAGTCCGCCAAAACGCGCCCACCTGGACGATTATCGCCGCCGCCAGTCGGGTACTGAACTGATACTGAGGCTGACGATTTGCCGGCTACGAACCACGGGCGCGAAGAGGACATCATGAGCGGCACATCACCAACCGACGATTACACCGAATCCGGGCTACGCGTGGATCAGCCGGAACATGAGGCCGCCGGAATCACCGCGGTCGCGGTGGCGATGAAGCGCTCACTGAGCCGGATGGGCGTGATCCGAACAGCGAAAACCCTCCTGAAACTGAACCAGACAGAGGGCTTTGACTGCATGGGTTGCGCTTGGCCGGACCCCGACCCCGGACACCGGCATCCCGCCGAGTTCTGTGAAAATGGCGCGAAGGCGGTGGCCGAAGAGGCCACCACCACCAGGGCCACCCCGGAGTTCTTCGCCCAGCACAGCATTGCCGAACTGAATCAGCGCACCGAACACTGGCTGGGCCAGCAGGGCCGGATCACCGACCCGATGATCAAACGACCGGGCGCCTCCCACTACGAAAAGCTCGAATGGTCAGAAGCTTTCTCCCTGATTGGCGCCACGCTCAACGGTTCGGGCGAGAATGCGGTGGCCGGCCCGGACGAAGCAATCTTCTACACCTCGGGTCGCGCGTCCAACGAGGCGGCTTTTGCCTACCAACTCTTCGCCAGGGCCTACGGAACCAACAACCTGCCGGATTGCTCGAACATGTGCCACGAGTCCACGAGTATCGCGCTGCAGGAATCCATTGGGATCGGCAAGGCAAGTGTCAGCCTGGAGGATGTTCATCAGGCCGAGCTCATCATTCTCGCCGGCCAGAATCCAGGAACCAATCATCCCCGGATGCTGTCGGCCCTGGAAATCGCCAAACAAAATGGCGCCAAGATACTTTCCATCAATCCGCTGCGCGAGGCCGGACTGACGCGGTTCAAGAATCCGCAAACACCACGTGGCCTGATCGGCGGCGGCACCGCCCTATCGGATCTGCACCTGCCGATCAAGCTCAATGGCGATCTGGCGCTGCTCCAGGCCATCGGCTCGCTGCTGGTGCAGTGGGATTGTCTGGATCACGATTTCATCGCCACCTATACCAACGGGTTCGAGTCCTGGAAGCAGCATGTCAGCGAGGTTGACTGGGATGTCGTTACCGAGACCACCGGCCTGAGTCGGGTGCTGATTACGCAGGCGGCCCAGATGTTTCGGGAGTCCAAGGCGACGGTGTTCTGCTGGGCCATGGGTATCACCCAGCATCGCAACGCGGTTGCCACCATCAAGGAAATCACGAACCTGGCATTGGCCCAGGGGAACATCGGCAAGCCCGGCGCCGGGCTGTTGCCAGTGCGCGGTCACTCGAATGTGCAGGGCGACCGGACGATGGGGATCTGGGAACGCTCACCGGCGCATTTTCTCGATGCCCTGCAGAAGGAATTTGATTTTGATCCACCCCGGGAACACGGTTTTGACACCGTTGATTCCATCCGCGCGCTGCGAGACGGCAAGGCGCACTTCTTCCTGGGCCTGGGCGGCAACTTTGTGCAGGCGGTCCCGGACACCGACGTCGTCGTCGAGGCGATGCAGCAGGCGAAGATGACGGTTCACATCTCGACCAAGCTCAACCGTTCGCACCTGGTGTGCGGTGATACCGCGATGATCCTGCCGACCAGGGGACGAACCGAAAAGGACATTCAGGCATCCGGCGCACAGTGGATTTCGGTAGAGGACTCGACCTGTGCGGTCCACTCATCACGCGGCCCGCTCGAACCGGCCGGCCCCAACCTCAAATCAGAGGTGGAGATCATCACCCTGATCGCACAGGCCACCATCGGCGACCGTTACGGGATCGATTGGCAAGCCATGCGGGAGAACTACACCGCGATCCGTACCCACATATCTCGGGTCGTTCCCGGCTGCGAGAGCTATGAGGTCAATGTTCGTCGACCGGGCGGCTTCATCCTGCCGCACCCACCCCGGGATTCTCGAACCTTCGAAACCCCATCGGGTTTGGCGGAATTCGTCTGCTCCCCCATCGAGGTCCTGCAGGTGCCACCGGGCCACCTGATCCTGCAAACCCTGCGCAGCCACGACCAGTTCAACACGACCATCTATGGTCTCAGCGACCGCTACCGAGGCATCGAGGGCGGCCGAATGGTGATTTTCATGCACCGCGAGGACGTGATCGCGCTGGGATTTCGCAATGGCGAACTGGTGGACATCATCACCCACTGGGACGACGACCGTGAGCGTTGCGCCGCTGGTTTCCGAATCGTCGAATACGACACCCCGCGCGGATCCGCGGCTGCTTACTATCCGGAAACAAACCCGTTGGTGCCATTGGATTCAACCGCGATCGCCAGCAACTGCCCGACATCAAAATCGATCATCGTACGACTGGCAAAACATCCCGTCGATCCGCGCGAGGAGTCCGAGATCAATGGCGGGGGCCAGCGCCGCACCGGTGCAGATTGGGATCACAAAACAACGCCGGAGCCGCACCATCTTTCTTGAAAGCTATCGGGGTCCGCCGCTTTCGACGACGAAAGGCATTGCCATGAGTAGGCCCTCGACGAACCGGACAGCTCAGCTGGCAGAGGCCGCAGATGCGGTGGTTCAGGGCGCGTCAAGCTTTCCGGAGCGGGTGCCCGGGGTCGTTGCCGGGCTTACCAACAAAGATGAGACGCTCTACCTGGGCTCATCGGGAGTCCGGGATCTGCGCAGCGGTGTCCGGATGACAACCGATAGCGTGATGGCGCTTTTCTCCACCACGAAGGCGATAACCGGCACTGCTGCCTTACAACTCGTCCAAGAAGGATTGCTGGAGCTGGACGCGCCGGCGAAGGAGTATGTACCCGCGATCGGTGAGATCCGGGTGCTCGACGGTTTCGACGACGCCGGGGAACCCATGCTGCGCAAGCCGAAGTCCGACATCACCACCAGGCAACTGCTTTTGCACACAGCCGGATTTGGTTACGACTTTTTCAATGAGCACTATCACCGCCTGGCTACCGATCACGGCCAGCCGAGCATTGTCGCCGCCCCCAAAGAATCGCTGATGAGTCCGCTCCTGTTCGACCCGGGCACCGCGTGGGAGTATGGCAGCAACCTCGACTGGGCCGGGCAGGTGGTGGAGGGCATCACCGGAGATTCTCTGGGAAAAGTCATGCAGGACAGGATATTTGCTCCTCTGGAAATGAGTGACTCAGCCTTCGAGCTCACTGCCGGGACTCGACAACGCCTGGTCACCATGCATCGCCGCGAGAGCGACGGAGCTTTGACTCCCACCGCTTTCGCATTGCCGAAGCCGCAGGTACACATGGGCGGGCATGGCTTGTACTCAACGGTGCCGGACTACCTCAAGTTCATCCGGATGTGGCTCAACGGGGGTGCAGCCGGCGGCGGCGAGCAGATTTTGCGTCCGGAAACCATCGACATGGCTGTGCAGAACCAGCTGGGTGACCTGAAGGTCAAGATGCTGCCCGGGATTATTCCGGGTTTGTCCAATGACGCGGAGTTCTTTCCGGGACAACCAAAATCCTGGGCGCTGTCCTTCATGGTCAATGACGAGGAGGCGCCGACCGGGCGACCGGCCGGCAGCATCGCGTGGGCCGGACTTGCGAACCTGTACTACTGGATCGATCTCAAGAACGGTATCGGCGGCTTCTGGGGCACCCAAATCCTGCCATTCATCGACGCCGTCTCGGTCGGCAAATATCTCGAATTCGAGACAGCCACCTACCGGGCGTTGCTGGGCTGACCGCGAATCTCCCAAATCACGAGCGACGCGAGTAGTTCGAACAGACGTACTATGACGGGATGACTGCTGGCCCGCTGCTGCATGCCGACGCTGACGCTTTTTTTGTCTCTGTTGCGCTTCGGTCCAGGCCCGAACTCGCCGGGCATCCGGTTGCGGTGGCGGCGCACATCTTCGTGGCGAGCGCCAGTTATCCAGCGCGAGCGTCCGGGGTCCGCGGCGGCATGCTGCTATCGGAGGCACACCGTCTGTGTCCCGACCTCATCGTGCTCGATGTGTCACCCGTCGAAGTCGAGGAGATGGGCGATGCGTTGTTCGACCTGTTCCAGGAGTTCGCTGCCGCCGTCGAGCCCGGATCCATCGAGGAGGCATTCCTCGACGTGGGCACGGACGACTGGGATGCCGCGATCCAGGTGGGGCAACTGCTGCGACACCGGTCCGCAGCAGAACTGGGAATCCCCGTCACCGTCGGTGTGGGGAGGACCAAGTTGATGGCCAAGCTCGCCTCCCGCGCCGGGAAGCCAAATGGGCTGCACGTGATCCGACCT
>JBBSUU010000129.1:0-7896 GCA_038234115.1 Mycobacteriales bacterium | reverse complement strand
TCGCTGCTCAACGCCGGTGTGCCGCTCAAGGCCCCGGTCGCCGGCATCGCGATGGGCCTCGTCTCGGCCGAGATCGACGGTGCGATGCAGTACGTCGCGCTCACCGACATCCTGGGTGCCGAGGACGCTTTCGGCGACATGGATTTCAAGGTCGCCGGCACCCGCCAGTTCGTCACCGCACTTCAGCTGGACACCAAGCTGGCCGGTATCCCGTCGGATGTCCTGGCCAAGGCTCTGTCCCAGGCCAAGGACGCCCGGCTGACCATCCTGGACGTGATGGCCGAGGCCATCGACGAGCCGGATGAGATGAGCCAGTACGCGCCGCGTATCACCGCGATCAAGATCCCGGTCGACAAGATCGGCGAGGTGATCGGGCCGAAGGGCAAGATGATCAACTCGATCACCGAGCAGACCGGCGCCGAGATCGCCATCGAAGATGATGGAACCGTTTACGTTTCGGCTGCCTCGGGCGAGAGCTCGCAGGCTGCGATCGACATCATCAACTCCATTGCCAATCCGCAGCTGCCCAAGGTCGGCGAGCGTTTCCTGGGCACCGTGGTCAAAACCACCGCCTTCGGCGCTTTCGTTTCCTTGTTGCCCGGCCGCGACGGACTGGTCCACATCAGCAAGCTGGGTAGTGGAAAGCGGATCTCCAAGGTCGAAGACGTGGTCAACGTCGGTGACAAGATGCAGGTGGAGATCGCCGAGATCGACGCCCGCGGCAAGATTTCGCTGGTGCCGGTGGTTGCCGACGAAGCAGTCGCAACCAACTAATTCAAAAAGAGCGAGAACAGCAGATGAAGACGACTTCTCGGCGCGCCCGGGTCTTGGAACGCTCTGCTGATGGCGGTGCGGTCACGCTTTCGGTATTACCCGACGGTTTGCGGGTCATCACCGAAAGTGTGCCCGGATCCCGAAGCGCCTCGGTCGGCATCTGGGTCGGCGTCGGTTCCATCGACGAGACCTCCAAGCTTGCCGGGGCGTCGCACTATCTGGAACACCTGTTGTTCAAAGGCACCAGAACCCGTACCGGACAGGAGATCTCCGAGGCCATCGACTCGGTCGGCGGCGAACTCAACGCATTCACCTCCCATGAGTACACCTGCTACTTCGCCCACGTCCTGGCCGACGAGGCTCAGATGGCGGTGGACCTGGTCTGCGATGTCGTGCTCGACGCTCTGGTTACCTCGGCTGATGTCGACATCGAACGTCAGGTGATCCTGGAAGAAATCGCCATGCGAGATGACGACCCGGAAGACGTGCTGAACGACTTGTTCTCCTCGACCGTTTTTGCCGGCTCATCCTTGGCGCTACCGGTCATCGGGTCCATCGAATCAGTGGAAAACATTACCCGGGGCCAGATCTCGGGGTACTACCGGCGTCGATACACCCCGTCCAAGATGGTGGTGTCCGTTGCCGGTGGAATCGAGCACGGCGAAGTCCTCCGTTGGGTCAAAAAAGCATTCGCGGGTGTTCGCGCCGCCGATGCAACGCCCATGGCGCCACGCAGCAGCAATCCCGGTCGACTGTCCGGTCGCGGGGCGCTGGCTCTGGTCGACCGCGATACCGAGCAGGCACATCTATGTGTGGGTAATCCCGGATTGTCCCGGCATGACCCCCGTCGGCATGCCCTGGGTGTATTCAATGCCGCTCTCGGCGGCGGCATGAGTTCGCGCTTGTTCCGCGCAATCCGCGAGGAGCGCGGCCTGGCCTACTCCTGTTATTCGAGCTCGGCGGCCTATGCCGGCTCCGGATCGTTCTCGGTGTACGCGGGCTGTGTTCCGGAGAATTTGGGCGAAGTCGTGAAGGTCCTGCGCTCTGAGCTGACAGCTGCGCGGACCGGGTTGACCGTCGATGAGCTCCGGCGGGCCAAAGGACAGCTGATCGGATCGATGATACTGGGGTTGGAGGACAACGAATCCCGAATGAGTCGGATTGGTAAGAATGTCCTGGTACGGGGCGACTATCGATCCGTTCAGTCCGAGATCGATGCCATCAGGTCCGTGACCCAGGAACAGATCCTGGACGTCGTGCACGAAGTGTTCGCCGGTCCGGTCTCGGCCGCAGTGGTGGGTCCCTACGCCAAAACCAAGGATCTCCCCAAGGAACTCGCCGGCCTGGTCGGCTGAAACTGTCGTTTCTCGAGTTTGTCGGGTGGAAGATGTTGCGAGCAAAGGTGAACCAGATGTCGGAAGAGATTTTGCGGGTTGGGGTCATCGGCGCACGGGGGCGGATGGGCGCCGAAATTTGCAAAGCCGTCGACGCTGCGGAAGATCTCGACCTGGTGGCCACCGTGAGCGCCGGCGACTGGATGTTTTCGTTGGCCGATGCCGGATCGCAGGTAGTCGTCGACTTCACCAACCCGGACGCGGTGATGGACAACATCAGGTTCTGCATCGACCAGAACATTCACATCGTTGTCGGTACCTCCGGGATCAGCGAGGATCGGCTTGACACCATTCGTGGCTGGCTCGTGCACAAGCCGGAGATCGGCGTGATGGTGGTGCCCAACTTTGCCATCGGCGCGGTGCTGATGGGACGGATCGCGCGTGAGGCGGCAAGATTCTTCCAATCCGCTGAGATCATCGAATTGCATCATGTGGGCAAGGTGGATGCCCCATCGGGCACCGCCAACGCGACCGCCCGCGAGATCGCGGCCGCTCGCGATCTCGCCGGTCTCGGCGAGATTCCCGACGCCACCACAAATCAGGTGGACGGTGCCCGCGGCGCCGTGGTCGAAGGCATTCACGTGCACTCCATTCGGATGCCCGGTCTGGTCGCGCATCAAGAGGTCATCTTCGGCACCGAGGGCGAAACGTTGACGATCCGGCACGACTCCTTGCACCGTAGTTCCTTCATGCCCGGCGTGTTGCTCGCCATCAGGGCGATCTCACATCGCCCTGGCGTTTCCATTGGGCTAGAACCGCTACTCGGGCTGGTCTGATCCGGCCATGAAACCAAGGGCCGTAGTGGCGATCCTGGCCGTCGTGCTGGTGATCTATTTCGCCCTCATCGGTTACAAGGCCGTGATCTCCGCCGGCAACGGTGGCCTGGTCGGCTGGGGGCTCGCCGTTGCCGCAGTGCTACTGCCCATCGTGGGCGCTGTTCTCCTTTTTTTCGAACTTCGATTCGGCTGGCGTACCCAGCAACTGGGGCGGCAACTCGGCGCCGAAGGCGGCCTCCCCGAGGAGCCGGACCTGCCCAAACTACCGTCAGGCCGGATCGACAAGACCGCTGCACTGGTGTATTTCGAGACCGTCAAGACCGACACCGAGAAGGCGCCGCAGGATTGGCGCAGCTGGTTTCGCCTAGCCGACGCCTACGACCTGGCTGGTGACCGCAAGCGCGCGCGGGAAGCGATGCGCAAAGCGATTGCCTTGCACGGTTAGCCCCGGCATCGGCCACGACCCGCAGTGGCAGTGCAAGATCCGGGGTGCTCGCCGTTGCCGTCTTCCAGATCGGCCGGATGTTCCTGTGACCATGCCTGCTACCACCACTTCGACCAAGCGGGTATCCGGACCGCTCTCGATCATCGCCAACGCCATGGCCGGCGGAGTACAGACCCGAGCCGATCTGAGTGGCCAAACCGGTCTGGACCCCGAGATTGTGGACGCGGCCGTGGATCATCTGATCAGGATGGGTCGAATCTCTTCGACGGCGTTATCGGGTAGCTGCCCGGACAATGGTTGCGGTGCTTGCCCGTCCGGCACCTCCAAGGGAACGGCCGGTTGTGGTGGCGCCGGACCTTCGACTGCTCGCGGTCCGGTTGCGCTGACACTGGTTGCCCGTCACCACTGAGATTCCCGGCCGGGTACCACCTACCGATGAGTTGCCTACAGCAAAGCTGAGCCGAGCATCAATTCCAGGCTCCCGGTCCAGCGCAGCTCTCGTAGATGGGCCTTGCCGGTGTCCAGCACCCGGGAGGCGCCATCAGATTCCCACCCGATGGACTCCAGAAACTTCGTGGTGGCGCGGTCGGTTTCCGGTACCCACCAAATGCCGCGGTGAGCACCGAGGGCACGAAGCCGGGCAGCCGCGCTGGCAATGAGTCGGCCGCCATGGCCACGTCGGGCCCAGGCCGGCCGAACGTAGAGCACATGAATCTGGCCGACGCCGGCCTGCATCACGGATTGATCCGGATCGGGATCGATCAGCCCGGCGTGGACGAATCCCACGACCTGGTCACCTTCGGTGGCCACGCGGACACTGCTGTTGTCAGTTTTGAAGGCTGCGGTCCATGACTGGCCAAGCTCCGCCGGCGCGGCGGTGAGAACATCGTCTGGCAGGACGTCTGCGAAGGCCGCCTGCCAGACCTCGAGCTGGATCCACGCGATGGCCAGTCCATCGCCGGCCGTGGAGTTGCGCACTTGGACGGTGGCCATCAGGCGAGTACCACTCGGACGCCGGCCGCGACCAGTTGGGATACCAGATCCGGGTCTGCGCCATCGTCGGTGACCAGGGTGTGGACCGCCTCAATGGGGCAGATTTGGACGAACCGGCGCTGGCCGATCTTCGAGGAATCGGCGGCCACAATGATGTGGCGGGCCTGCGACACCATCAGGGCATTGACGGCCGCTTCCCCTTCGTGTTGACCGGTCGCCCCGACCACCGGGTCCAGTCCTTCCACACCCAGCACGGCGAAATCCAGCTGCAACTGCCGAAGCGTGGGTTCGGCAAAGGGTCCGATCAGTTCGTAGGAGTTGGTGCGCGCTACGCCGCCGGTGACCACGAGTTTCACGGTGCGGCGAACAGCAAGGTCATTGGCAATATTCAACGCATTGGTGACAACGGTGAACATCGGTGCGTCGTCGGCGGCCGGGCCGCCGGTGGGCGGCGGGCTGGTGGAGACCAATGCCCGGACCACCTCGGAGGTGGTGGTACCGCCGTTGATGCCCAACACCGAACCGATCGGAATGAGTTCGGCCACCGCACTCCCGATCCGCTCCTTCAATTCGGCATGACGACTGGCCTTGTAGCGAAGCGGTAGGTCGTAGGCGACACTGGCCGGTGCGGCTCCGCCGCGAGTCCGCGTGAGAAGTTGCTGGCTGCCAAGTTGGTCAAGGTCACGCCTGATGGTGGCCGCGGAGACGCGAAGTTCGGCCGCCGCCCCCGCAACATCCAATCGTCCGTCCCGCCCGAGGATGTCCAGCAACGCTGTCCATCGTTCGTGAGAACTCATTGTCTTCTTTCCGTTGTCCTGCCCATGCCCGGCCCGGTGAGTTACCCGGCCAACTAGTGATCATGCCGGATCATTTCGAAACGAAACACAAGCGCCCGGCGGTAGGTGTTCCGACGTCGGTGAGAACATGAGCAGATGGCCTCGACCACGCTCCGAACGATCACCGCCGCCCAGGCTCGTCGCACCGCCATCGGGGCTCAGGGTCTGGCCAAGTCACTGCCGCTCGACGCTCCGGTTGCGACCAGGGCCAAGCTGCGCCGGGCCATCGATACCCTCGCACTGCTGCAGATCGATTCGGTGAATGTCTTGGCCCGGGCGCACTATCTGCCGCTCTTCGCCCGGCTGGGGGACTATTCGATACGCGGGTTACAAGAGGAAATCTGGCCGTCCGCCGCGGCGCCACGCACCCTGATGGAAACGTGGGCCCATGAGGCCTCCATTGTTCCGTTGGATACCTACCGGCTGCTGAAATGGCGGCAGGACGAATACGTCAATGGGCGATGGGCCACCTCCTTACGCGAGCGCAACCCGCAACTCATCGATCGGGTCCTGGCGTTGATCACCGAACGCGGGCCGATATCGGCCGGCGTGATCGCTGCGGAGTTAGGACATGCCAAGAAGACCGGGAAGTGGTGGGGATGGTCGGATACCAAAGTTGCCTGTGAGGTGCTTTTTGCCGGCGGCTCGATCGGAACCGCATTTCGCCGGGGATTCGAGCGGCATTATGACCTCACCGAACGGCTGGTGCCAACGGATGCAAACCCACCGCTCCCGGTTGCGGAAGCGAAGAAGCAGTTGGTCGCGCTTTCGGCCAAAAGTCACGGAATCGGCACGCTGGCTGACTTGGCCGACTACTTCCGGCTTTCGGTGACGGACACCAAAAAGGCGGTGCTCGAGCTGACCCGGGACGGCGTGCTGGAGCCGGTTCAGGTGCAGGGGTGGAAGGAACCGGCCTATCTGCATGCCGAGGCGAAAGTACCCAGGTCCGTGAGCGGCGCAGCGCTGCTGTGCCCCTTTGACCCACTCATCTGGTTTCGGCGTCGGACCGAGCGTCTCTTCGACTTCCACTTCCGGATCGAGATCTACACTCCGCTGCCCAAACGCATCTTCGGGTACTACGTGTTCCCGCTGCTTGTTGGCGATGCGCTGGTCGGGCGTTTTGATCTGAAGGCCGATCGCGGTACCGCGACCTTGCTTGTTCAGGCCTCCTGGTTGGAACCCGGCGCCGATCGAAGTCGAGTTGTCCCGGCTGCTCTGATCGAGCTGCGGCGGATGGCCAAGTGGTTGGGAATGGACCATAGTCGAATAAACCCGGCCGGCGATCTGGCCGCCGAGCTGTTTCGGGCGGCAGCGACCGACGAGGGTTTTCCACTTGCAGAGTAGGGCCGGCATCGCCTGGCGTTGGTACCGATCACGCCGGACCCGATAGCCTTCGCCAGTGACCGTGACTCAACTTCCCGCCGGTGTGGCAGCCGGCCATCCGGAAACTGCCCGTATCGGACTGGCCATTTTGGCCGCCGGCGGCTCGGCAGCCGATGCGGTGGCAGCAATGATCGTGGCGGGCTCGGTTGCCGAAACCATCTTCTCGGGTTTGGCCGGCGGTGGGTTTGCCACCCATTACGCCGGCGGCACCGGCGAGATCACCTGTCATGACTTCTTCGTCGCGGTCCCCGGGCTGGACGGCACGGCAGCCGGCCGGGGTTCCAGTATCTCGATCGAGTTCGGCGGTGTGCCGGTGCCCTACGACGTCGGCGGCGCGACTGTGGCGGTTCCCGGAACACCCTGCGGTGTCGAGGCTTTGCACACCTCGCACGGACGATTGCCGTGGGCTCAGGTGGTGCGCCCGGCCCGTGACCTCGCCGCCATCGGCTCAGATTTTTCACCGGCCCACGCCTCGATGCTGCTCGATGTGGCGCCGGCGATGATGCTCAACGAGGGCATCGGGATCTACTCGACCACCGGCGAGGATGAGGCGCCGGTACTACTCCGGGCCAATCAGAATCTTTTTCATCCCGGCCTGGATGAAACCTTGGACCTCTACCTGGAGCAGGGCGCAGCGGCGCTCATGACCGGAGAGTTCGGGCAGCGTTTCGTCAGCGCTGTCCGCGCCGATGGTGGAGCGTTGTCCTTGGCGGACATGGCCGCCTATCGAGCCACCACCAGCTCCCCGGTGGCCGCACCGATCGGCGATGCGACGGTGTATCTCCGCGGTAATGACCTGGACGACGTCGCCGGCACCATCGCTCGATTGGATATCGACCAGGTGCGTGCCGGTAACTTGGATCGGGCATTGGCGCTGGTTACTGCGCTGCAGGGGACTGCGAAGCGTTCCGAGACCACTTCGGTGGTGGCCGTTGACGGCGATGGTAATGCCTGCGCTGCTACCCATTCGCTCGGGTTGGGCTCCGGGATTTGGGTTTCCGGCGTGCATGGTAATTCCATGCTGGGGGAGGGTGAGTTGCTCAGAGGCTCCCTCGTCCCCGGCGAGCGAATGGGTTCGATGATGTCGCCGCTGGTGGTCACCGGGCTCGACGGCAAATTGCTGATGGCCGGCGGTGCGGCCGGCGGCAGTCGCATCCGGGGAGCCCTTCTGCAGGTGCTCAGCTCGGTGCTGGTAGAGGGAATGCTATTGCCGCAAGCCGTTTCTCGGCCGCGACTCTCGGTGGCCGGCAACACCGTGCACCTGGAGCCGGGGTTCGAACCCGATGTCGCCCCGG
>JBBSUU010000128.1:0-7960 GCA_038234115.1 Mycobacteriales bacterium | reverse complement strand
CCAGCAAGGCCGTCTAACCCACCCCATGCTGCTGGCTGAGGGGGCGACGCATTACACGCCGGTGTCCTGGGACGAGGCGCTCTCGATAGTCGCCTGCGAGCTGCGCGGTCTGGACGACCCGAATCAGGCGGTGTTCTATACATCCGGGCGGACGTCAAACGAGGCGGCATTCCTCTACCAACTGCTCGTGCGGGGGCTCGGCACCAACAACCTGCCGGACTGCTCGAATATGTGCCACGAGTCCTCCGGTTCCGCGCTCTCGGAAACCATCGGGGTCGGCAAGGGGTCGGTCAGTCTGAAAGATGTTCACGTGGCTGACCTGGTCCTGATCGTCGGCCAGAATCCCGGTACAAATCATCCCCGGATGCTGACCGCGCTGACCGAAACCAAGTCCAACGGCGGTCACATCGTTGCGGTCAACCCACTCCCGGAAGCCGGATTCTTCAATTTCCGCGACCCGCAGACCGTGGCCGGTGTCACCGGTAAGGGCGTGGATCTGACCGATGACTTCCTACAGATCAAGATCGGCGGCGATCTGGCGCTGTTCAAAGCCCTCGGCCATCTCGTCCTGCAGGCCGAAAAGGCTTCCCCTGGAACTGTTCTGGACCATGATTTCTTGAACTCTCAGGTCAATGGCCTCACCGAATATGCCCGGGACGCCGAAGAGCTGAATTGGGCGGACATCGAAGAAGCCACCGGCCTATCCCAGGTAGCCATCGAAAACCTGGGACATCGGGTCAGCACCGCGAAGTCGATCATCGTGTGTTGGGCGATGGGTCTGACCCAGCACAAACACTCGGTGCCGACCCTGCGCGAAATCGTCAATGTCCTGCTGCTGCGCGGCATGTTCGGTCGGCCGGGCTCAGGCGTCTGCCCGGTTCGCGGTCATTCCAATGTTCAGGGCGACCGCACGATGGGAATCTGGGAAAAGGCTCCCGAGGCATTCCTGGACGCATTGAACGCCGAATTCGGTATCGAATCGCCACGCGAACATGGATACGACACGGTCGATACCCTGCGCGCAATGCGAGACGGCAAGATCGACGTTTTCCTGGCCCTGGGTGGCAACTTCGTTTCCGCCACCCCAGACACCGTGGCAACCGAGGCCGGTTTGCGCTCTGTCGGGCTGACAGCACAGATCTCCACCAAGTTGAATCGATCGCATGTGGTGCACGGTAGAACGGCGCTGATCCTGCCGACCCTGGGGCGCAGCGACAAGGACGATCAGCATCGCACCGGCGCACAATTCGTGACCGTCGAGGATTCGATGTCGGCCGTGCATTCCTCGCGAGGTCGGCTGACCCCGGTTTCCGACTGTCTGCTCGCCGAACCGGTCATCATCTGCCGGTTGGCCACAGCCGTGCTCGGTTCCGCGCACCGCGCGGACTGGTCGGAAATGGAGCAGGACTACGACGTCATTCGCGACCATATCGCCGCCGTGGTCCCAGGTTTCACCGACTTCAATGCCCGGGTCCGAACGAAGAACGGCTTCGTGCTGCCACACCCGCCGCGAGATACCCGGACCTTCACCACCACAAGTGGCAAGGCCGAGATGATCCTCAACGAGTTGACCTGGCCGAAGGTGCCGCCCGGCCGGCTGATCCTGCAGACACTGCGCTCTCATGACCAGTACAACACCACCATCTATGGCCTGGACGACAGGTACCGCGGAATCAAGGACGCCCGCCGGGTGATCATGGTGAACGCGGAGGATCTGGTTGAGTTGGGGCTTCGTGACCGCCAACTGGTGGACATCATCAGCGAGTGGCCGGCGGACCCCTCCGGTGTCACCGAAAGGTGGGCCAAGGCATTCCGGGTGGTCTCCTACCCCACCGCCAGGGGGTCGGCCGCCGCTTATTTCCCCGAGGCAAATGTGCTGATTCCTACCGATTCGGTGGCCGACACCTCCAACACACCAACCTCGAAGTCAGTGATCATCAGACTGCAACCGAGCTGACCTCAGGTTGGGACTGTCTGACCAGCACTTCGACCAGCTGAAAGAGCGAGGCGAGTGCGTGGGCGGCGGCACCGGCACTCTGAGTGACTTACCGGTCACGCGGGCGCGGGCCCCGTGCACTAACATCATGGGCAGAAACAAGCGGGCCGGTCGAGAAGTGTCGTGGGGTCGACCGGGCAGATACCGTCCGTTATTCCTCGACGGATGCCGGCAGGTCAATAGATGAGCGTTTTATCCACAATCCGTAGGGCCCTGCCTGAGGACGCCGAGGCCTTCTCAGCCTGCCATTACGCCTGTTGGCGCGAGGCCTATAGCGAACTCTGGGATGAGGAACGCTTCGCCGGCCTGGACACCGAGGAGCTCTCCGATCGCCGCCGCGAGGAGATCGAAGCGGGCAACTTTGAACACTTTCTCGCCGAGGTGGACGGTGATGTTGTCGGTATTGCAATGTCCGGGCCGTCCCGCGACGAGGACAAGGACGCCGGACTGGAGCTCTACGCGATCTACGTCCGAGAAGCCATGTACGGCACTGGGATTGCCACCCAACTGTTGAACGCGGCTACCCGGGAAGAGCCGGTCTCGTTGTGGGTGTACCGGGATAACCCGCGCGCCACCGCGTTCTACATCAACCGAGGATTCATTCCTGATGGGGCCGAAAGAGTGGATCCCTCAGGCATTCTGGAGAATCGCTTTTCTCGGAAGTAGATCGGCCGGACACCTCGACCACGCCCAATCCCCGGGCGTGGCAGGCTGGAGTCATGAGCCGCACCACCACCCGCACCCGCATCGCCCGCTTCAGCGACGGCGCCTTCACTCGACGTGAGGACAACCTGGCCGGCGAGGAACCTCTGGAGATTCGAATCGGCGGCCGGCAGTTCGCCGTCACCATGCGTACGCCCGGGCATGACGTCGAACTTGTCCACGGATTTCTGCACTCCGAGGGGATCATCAGCTCCCGGGATGACATTTTGATCGCCCGATATTGCGACGGGGTTGATGAGCAGGGCCGTAACACCTATAACGTCATCGACGTGACGCTGGCGGCGGGGGTGGTCGACCCGGTGGCCGATCGATCGCGGTCGGTGGTCACGAGCTCGGCTTGCGGAGTCTGCGGCAGTGCCTCCATCGATCTGATCGCGCACCGGTCTCGATACTCTCCCGGCGGACCGGATCAACTCCTGCCGTCAACGATCATGGCGCTGCCGGAGCGGCTTCGTGAGCAGCAGAAGGCCTTTGCCCGTACCGGCGGGATTCACGCAGCGGCCCTGGTCACCGCGGCTGGTTCGATAGACCTGGTCAGGGAAGATGTAGGTCGGCACAATGCGGTCGACAAGGTTGTCGGGGCCACCCTGCTCGCCGACCGCCTACCGCTGGAAACGCACGCGTTATTGGTGTCATCGAGGGCGTCATTCGAGTTGGTTCAGAAGGCGGTGCTGGCCGGGATCGGAACACTGATCGCAGTCTCCGCGCCGTCATCCTTGGCGGTGGAGTTGGCCGCCGAGGTCGATATGACGCTCATCGGGTTCACCCGAAGCACCGGATTCAACGTCTACACCGGCCACCATCGGGTGGCCGGGGCGTAAACCGGTCAGGCAGACTTTTCCCGGGGCTCCCGCTTGGGCTTGCGGGGCACAATCGTCGGGTACACATTTTCGCGAACGGTCTCAGCGGTGACGACGACCTTTTCCACGTCATCACGACCCGGCACGTCATACATAGCCGGCAGCAACACTTCCTCCATGATGGCGCGCAGACCGCGGGCACCGGTGCCACGCAGAATCGCCTGGTCTGCGATGGCGTCGAGCGCCTCCGGTTCAAATTCCAGGGTGACGCCGTCCATCTCGAAAAGTCGCTGGTACTGCTTGGAGAGCGCATCGCGAGGTTCGGTGAGAATCTGTACCAGGGAGACCTTGTCCAAGCTCTGAACAGTAGCGATGACGGGGAGCCGGCCGATGAATTCCGGGATCAACCCGAACTTGATCAGATCCTCCGGCATCACCTCGGAGAACACATCCGCGTTTTCCATATCGAGCTTGGAGCGCACCTCGGCGCCGAAGCCCAGCCCGCGCTTACCGATCCGGTCACCGACAATCTTCTCCAGTCCGGCAAAGGCACCGGCCACGATGAACAGCACGTTGGAGGTGTCGATCTGGATGAATTCCTGATGCGGGTGCTTGCGCCCACCCTGCGGTGGGACCGAGGCCTGCGTGCCTTCCAGGATTTTCAGTAGAGCCTGCTGGACGCCCTCACCGGAGACATCGCGGGTGATGGAGGGGTTTTCCGACTTCCGGGCAATCTTGTCGACTTCGTCGATGTAGATGATTCCCGTCTCAGCCCGCTTGACATCGTAGTCAGCGGCCTGGATGAGCTTGAGCAGGATGTTTTCGACGTCTTCGCCGACATAGCCGGCTTCAGTCAGAGCTGTGGCGTCGGCGATGGCGAACGGGACATTGAGCATCTTGGCCAAGGTCTGCGCCAGGTAGGTTTTACCGCACCCGGTTGGGCCGAGCATCAGAATGTTGGACTTGGCCAGCTCGACGGGCTCTGCGCCACGATCGGGGCCGGCCTGAATCCGCTTGTAGTGGTTGTAAACCGCTACTGCCAGGGCTCGCTTGGCAGGGCTCTGACCGATGACGTATTGATCGAGAAAGTCATTGATCGCGGTGGGCTTGGGCAGCTCATCGAGTTTGACGTCCGAAGTGTCGGTCAATTCTTCTTCGATGATTTCATTGCACAGGTCGATGCACTCGTCGCAGATGTACACACCCGGCCCCGCGATGAGCTTGCGAACCTGCTTTTGACTCTTCCCGCAGAAGGAGCACTTCAGCAGATCGCCTCCGTCACCGATGCGTGCCATGTGCTCTCTCAATCTTGATAAAGCCGGTGCGCTGAACCGACATGAATGGTGCTTCGCTGCTACTGGTCTACTTCGGATCCAAACTCGACCAGTCTAGGACCAACCGACCGCACAGACCCGGGTAGATCCAAACGCTACCCGGTCGGACCTGCGCGCGAATGGGTTTCGCGGCCCACGACACGGATAGTTGGAACCAGAGGGGCCAATTCGTCTGAACTACGGAGTACGTCCTACCCCCGCTTCCTTACTCTAGCCACTTCCGCCGTTCCCGCCATTGATTTCGCCCGGGGCGCATGAGCCGCGGGCGGCGTCAGTCGGGATTGAAACAACAACAGCCGGCCACCCCAGAAGGGTGACCGGCCGTTGCGCAGCGGTCCGGATCAGGACATTTTGCGGTAATCCAGAACCTGGTCGATCAATCCGTAATCTTTGGCCTCGGCCGCGGTGAGGATCTTGTCGCGTTCGATATCCAGACGCACTTCCTCCGGCGTCTTGTTCGAGTGGTGCGACAGCAGGTTTTCCAGGGTGGTCCGCATTCGTTGGATCTCATTGGCCTGGATTTCCAGATCGGAAACCTGGCCGGAGACTCCTTCGGTGGCGGGTTGATGGATCAGAATTCGCGAGTTCGGCAGCGCGAGCCGCTTACCCGGAGTTCCGGCCGCCAACAGCACGGCAGCAGCCGAGGCCGCCTGACCGAGGCAGACCGTTTGGATCTGCGGCCGGACAAACTGCATGGTGTCGTAGATCGCCGTCATCGAGGTGAACGATCCACCGGGAGAGTTGATGTACATGGTGATCTCGCGGTCCGGGTCCCTGGACTCTAGAACGAGCAGTTGAGCCATCACGTCGTTGGCTGAAGTGTCGTCGATCTGCACCCCGAGGAAGATAATGCGCTCCTCGAAAAGCTTGCTGTACGGATCGTATTGACGCTCACCGTAGGTGCCACGCTCGAGGTACTGGGGCAGCACGTAACGGGCCTGCGGGGCCAGGGCCGGGTTGTTCAACATATTGCCGTGGGCTGAGCCATTGGGCTGGTAAAAGTTCATCGTCATTTCTCCGCTCACTTAACCGGGCTCTTGTTGATACGGGCCTGAGATGCCTTGGCAATGACCTTGTCGATGAACCCGTACTCCAGCGCCTCGGCCGCGGTGAACCACCGGTCCCGGTCGGAGTCCTGGGTGATCCTCTCGACGGTCTGCCCGGTGTGCTCGGCGATGATCTCGGCCATCTCTTTTTTGGTCCGATTCAGCATGTCGGCCTGGATCTTGATATCGGAGGACGTACCCCCGATACCGGCACTCGGTTGATGCATCAGGATCCGGGCGTGCGGCAACGCGGCCCGCTTGCCGGGGGCACCGGCCGACAGCAGGAACTGACCCATGGAGGCAGCCAATCCCATCGCGATGGTGGCAACATCGGGCTCGATGAACTGCATGGTGTCGAAGATGGCCATTCCGGCCGTTACCGATCCACCGGGTGAGTTGATGTAAAGGGTGATGTCTTTCTCGCCGTCCTCCGCAGCCAGTAACAGCAGCTGGGCGGTGATTTCGTTGGCGTTGGTATCGCGGACCTCGGAGCCGAGCAGGATAATCCGCTCGCGCAGGAGGCGTTCGGAGACCGAGTCGGTCAGCGACATACCGGGGGTGCCACGCATCACGGCGGGCAAAATCTCTGGGGCGACAGCCTCAATGGCTGCCAGGGGGTGACGGTGGCTCACTGACATCTCCTTGGTCGGATCGTCTTGAAATGCTTGGCGTCCCGCATCCGGCCGAATAGCCGCTCGGGGTGCCCTCACTTGACATTAACCACGCCTGGGGGCCAAAGGTGCCCCGTGAGGGGCACTGTTCGCTGTCGGCGTGAAGTGGGCGGACAGCAGCCCGCCGAAGTTTGATGCCAACAGCGAACAGGCTCCCACTCAGGACTTGTTGTCAGCCACTTCGTCTTCCGCAGCGGGGTCGGTGACCTCCTCATCGGAGACTGCCTCGACCACATCGCCGGCTACCGGCTCGGCCGGCTGGTCGGCATCTGCTTCGTCGTCTTCGTCCGTAACCGGCTCGAATCCGAACAATGCGGCGACATCCAACACGTTGCCGGTGGCATCCGTGACAGTGGCCCGCTGCACAGCATTGGCCAACGCCTTACCGCGACGAACATCGGCGAAGACGGAACCGAGCTGGTTCTGCTCCTGCAAACGCTTGAAGTACTCGTCCGGGCTCATACCGAACCGCTGGGCGCTGTAGAGGATCCGCTCGGTGAACTCTTCCTGTGAGACTCCGACCTCGTCCTTCTCGGCCATCGCATCGAGCAGCAACTGGGTGCGCACCGCCTTATCGGCGTCGAGCTTGAGCTCGGCTTCGTGCTCTTCCTTGGTCTTGCCCTGTTCTTCCAGCCATACCGCAAGCGCACCCTCGTCGTGACCCAGCGAGTGAATCACGTCGTGCTCTCGGGAATCGAATTCGGCCTTCGCAATCGCCTCCGGGACGGGAATCTCGGTGGCTTCAAGCAGTGCGTCCAGTACCAGGTCGCGGGCCTGGGCGCCCTGGCTCTGGTTTTTCACCCGACGGATCTTCTCCACCAGGTCATCGCGCATTTCTGCCACGCTGTCGAACTGCGAGGCCTCGGAAGCGAACTCGTCGTCGATCTCGGGCAGGACCCGCTCCTTGACAGCCTTGACGGTGACGGTCACGTCGGCGTCGTGGCCCGCGTGATCACCGGCAACCAGTTTGGTGACGAAAGTGGCCGACTCGCCGGCGGACAGGCCGGTCACGGCGTCGTCGATCCCGTCGACCAGGTCGCCGGATCCCACGCGGTAGGTCAGGTCGTCGGCGGTGGCGTCCTCGAGGACTTCACCATCAACGCTGGCACGCAGGTCCACGGTGATGACGTCGCCGTCACCGGTGGCCCGCTCGACCTCGGTGATGGTGGCGAAGCGATCCCGCAGGGCTTCGATCTGCTCGTCGATGTCAGCTTCGGAAATATCGACATCCTCTACCGAGACGGTGATCTCGCCGAATTCTGGGAGAGTTATCTCGGGGCGGATGTCGACCTCGGCGGTGAAGGAGAACTCTTCGTTGTCCTCGATCTTGGTGACCTCGATCTCGGGCTGGCCGAGCGGGGTGATCTCGTTCTCGCTCAAAGCCTGGTTG
>JBBSUU010000127.1:0-7966 GCA_038234115.1 Mycobacteriales bacterium | reverse complement strand
TGATCCGGTCCGGGCTATCGCGCTTGCCCGCGCGAGTATCAAGCCGTACCTTGCATTTTCGAACTACACCAACAGCTGGCGAACACAGGGCTTCGAAGATGTCGACTTCTCCGACGGTGGCAGTGACCGTCTGATCAAGACCCTCTTCGCCATCGGGAATCCCAGCACCGCTATGCGCCGAACTTACGAACATTTGGCAGGTGGGGCCAATCACGTTGCTGTCCAACTGATTTCCCCCCCGGACGAAGATCCGATGCCGGATTATGCCGCGTTGTCCCGGGCATTAGTTCACTGACCGGGAACCGAACTACCGACCTACCGCAAGAAATCCACCAGCATGGCCGCCGAGAGCGCCGGTGCGGGAGCGAACTTTCGCTGGGCGGCCAGCGAAACCCCCCGTTCACAGGTACGGATTACGCCGGCCAGCATTTCGAGTTTGGCTCGAGCACTCTGGTCTCCGTCATCGACCAACAATGTGGGGCTGGTGATCTCGCCGAGCGCGTCCCACCAATCCGGGTCGGTTCTGGCCAGATCGGCGAGGGTGGATTTGGCTCGGTTCAGTCCGGACAGATTCTGCAGCAGACGACCGCGCCGCAGGGTGGCGCCGGCTCCACTGATGGCCATCGCCGGCGCCATCTTCACCTTTTCCCAAGGCCCGGAAGCCGGCGGAAGCGTGGGGCTGTCCAGCACCAGACGGTTGACCTGTCCCGGCGAGGACGCGGCCAAACTCAACGCCAAGTAGCCGCCGTACCCGCGCCCGACGATGTCCACCGGATTGTCAAAAAGCTTGGTCAAAACCTGTGTCAGATGTTCAACCGTCACCTCCAGCCCGCTGTCCCGGACGGCGTCACTATGCCCGCAGCCGGGCAGGTCAATGGCCACGAACTCGCGGCCGGCCAGCACCAGCGGCCCGCTCAGATCGGCAAACCACCCGACGGATGATCCCAGGTCGTGCAGCATCAGCACCGGGCGACCGGTGCCATTGGAATAGACCCGGACCGAGAGTTCGTCGATGAAGATCTCGTGTACGGCGTTGAACGTAGCCATCCATCCCAAGTTATCGCATCCGCCATCGAGGATGTGCACCGAATCACACTTTCTACCGCAAGTCCTTCGGAATGGCTTGCCCCCGGCTAGAGTTCTTATTTATATGAACGCTCATGTAGACGTATGGGATGCGGCCACCAGGATGGGACCGGTCACGCTCTACGTCGCGGATGTGGAGCAGATGCTCGCCTACTACCACCGCGGTGTTGGCCTGACCTTGCTCAGCAGGGAGAACGATCAGGCAGTTCTCGGCCGCGGATCCAGCCCGGTGCTGATCATCTGGTGAGCAAGGCGTTCTATTTCGACGACCCGGAAGGAAATGGACTCGAGTTGTACTCCGACCGCCCACGAGACCGGTGGACCTGGCAATCCGATCGGGTCAAGATGGCATCGCTGGGTCTGGACCCCAATACCTTCATCCGAACTAATTTGCCAGATCTTGAGGTTCCCATCACTGTCGAACAGGCCGACCTGAGTCTTGGTCACGTGCATTTGAAAGTCGGAAACATCTCCACGGCCAGGGACTTCTACGTCAACACTTTGGGCTTTGAAGAAACTGCTGCCATCGGTAACTCGGCACTCTTTGTTTCCGTCGGTGGGTACCACCACCACGCTGCGATGAACACCTGGCAGAGCAACGGCGCCGGTCCGCGATTCCCCGCACTTGGCCTGGGCCAGTTGACTATTGAGGTACTGACAGCTGACGACCTGGCAGCACTTGCCGCCCGCTTGACCGCGGGAAACCACCAGTTCCAGCTCGATTCCGACCACCTGGCAGTGCGCGATCCCTGGGACAACCTGAGCAAGGTTGCGGCGGAGCGGCCCTGACCCGAGTGGTGCTCTAACCTCGGACATCATGAACAACCACATGACGCCCGAGGAATTTCGCCAACAGGGCTACGCGGTGATCGACTGGATCAGCCGGTATCAGTCGGAGATCGGAAAATATCCCGTGCGTTCGCGCTCGATGCCGGGCGAGGTCGCCGCTTGTCTGCCCTTGACCGCACCCCGTGGCGGCGACGGAATCGAATCGCTACTGGCAGATATCGACGCCCACGTGATGCCGGGGATCACACACTGGCAGCATCCGGACTTTTACGCTTACTTCCCAGCAAACGCCTCCGGCCCGGCCATCCTCGGCGACCTCATCGCCTCCGGTATCGGCGTTCAGGGCATGGTGTGGGCGACCAGTCCAGCGGCCACCGAAGTCGAGACGCGGGTGATGGACTGGTTGGCCGAGATCCTGGACCTCCCGAAGTGTTTCCACTCCAGCGGCGCCGGCGGCGGAGTTATCCAGGACACTGCTTCCACCGCCGTGCTGACCGCGCTGGTGGCAGCCTTGCATCGCGCGAGTAACGGTGTCGTTCGCCGGGACGGCTTTGACCGCCGGTATACGGTTTACTGCTCGGAACAGGCGCATTCCTCGGTGGCGAAGGCTGTCACGGTGGCCGGTGTGGGAGCGGCGAACCTGCGCAAAATTTCCACCGAGTACCCCGGCGGGCCGATGGACGTGCGGGCTCTCACCATTGCCGTCGCCGCCGACCTGACCGCCGGCGCGGTTCCGGCTCTGATTGTCTCGGCCGTGGGCACAACCGGGACCGGGGCAATCGACAATACCGGTGAGATCGCGGCGGTGGCAAAGGATTGCGGAGCCTGGTTGCATGTGGATGCGGCCTGGGCCGGTGTCGCCGCAGCAGCGCCCGAATTCCGATCCATGTTGAACGCAGGTCTGGAACACGCCGACTCCTACGCCACCAATCCGCACAAATGGCTGCTCACCAACTTCGACTGCGATGCCTTCTATGTCGCCGATCGTCGCACGCTGACCGACGCCCTGGCGGAAAATCCGGAGTATCTACGAACCGCACAATCCGATGCCGGCGCCGTCATCGACTATCGCGACTGGCACATCCAACTCGGCCGCAGATTTCGAGCGATCAAACTTTGGGCGGTGATGCGACACTACGGCCCAACCGGACTCGCCGCGCACATTCGCAGCGGTGTTGAGTTGGCGTCCCAAGTGGCCACGCTACTGCGGGCGGATAGCCGATTCCTGGTTACCCACCAAAGTCTTTCGCTGGTCTGCTTCCGAATTGCCGGGGAGGCCACCTCGACCCAAACCTTGGCGCTGATGCAGCGGATCAATAATGGCGGAGCGGCGTACCTGTCTCACACCGTTGTCGACGGGGATGCAGTTATCCGAGTGGCAATTGGCGCGCCCACCACCAGCCTCGCACACGTTCGGCGCCTCTACGCAACGGTAGTCGGATCGCTGGCCGACTGATCGACCTGTTGCCGGTCGAGTGCATAGTCATCACGGACAGGTGGGCATCAGGGTCGGGCCGAAATATTGGGAATCTGCACCCGTAAACTCGGCGTTCCCGCAGAAACGTTTCAGCTCGACGTTCCCGCGGAAACGTTTCAGCTCGGCGTTTCGGCACCCGGCACCGCCCACCTACGTCACGGTGCTGGCTACCTCAGATGCGAGTACGCAGGGATGCCGCCGCTTCCAGCGCCATCCAGGCGCCGAGTTGGACAGCGAGATCGCGCTCGGGTTGGGCTGATGATTCGGCGCCATCGGCAGTCTTACGACCGCGCCCACCACGACTGACCGCTCCCGCCGGATGGCTCCAATCGGCGGCGAACAATGGACCGTCGGCCAACTCTTGACGTCCGGCCCACACTGCCTGTGCGGAGCGCTGGACCAGATCCCCTGCCATCACCGCCAGATCGGGATCACGCTCGCAAAGCTGGTTGGCGGCCAGCGCCAGGTAGCGCACCGTGATGCCGGCAAACAATCCACCGTTGCCACCGCCGTGGCCGATCAGGACACCGTCGACGGTCAGGTGGTCGACCACGGCCTGCACCAACTTCTGGACACCCAGTGAGTGCCGGCCGCGCCGACAGACCCATTCGACCTCGAGTCCGATCATCACACCCTGGCAATAGGTGTAGATATCCCGGTTGAGAATGGCTGCCCGGTCTGCGCCGACGCCATCGAAGTAGAGCCCGGTCCCGGCGTCGAACAGGTGCTGTTCGAGCCACTCACCCACGGCCACAGCCATTTCGAGCCGGCCGGCTCTGGCGAGCAGGATGGCAGCCGGTCCATTGGTCGGCACATTGAAATAGTCGCCGCGAGTGTTCCAGGAAATCCCACCGCCGCGGTCAGGGTTCCAGCCGGCTTGCAGTCGGGAGATGATCATCGGTATCGCAGCGGACTTCTTGATCAGGCCCAATGTTTCAGCTCGCTGAATTGCCAGACCAAGCCAAGAAATATCGTCGTAGTAGCTGTTCGTCCAGCGAAATCCGTTGCGTAGCCTAATACCTCGAATGAGCTGGCGAATCCGCCCCAGCCGCCGGCGGTCGGGGTCGCGTAGTTGCGCATCGATCAGACAATCGAGCAGGTGCGCCTGCCACCAGTAATGCCACCGCAGGAAGGTCCGATCCCCCACCCCCGCGGGCCAACCCACCACACCGATCGAGGCGCCGGGCACGATTCTGCGCAACTGGCGAGCGACAATGGCACCCTCGGCAACGGCGGCGCGGGAACTCCAGTGTGACGAGTCGGCCGAACCGCTCACGGCCGGGCGGGCTTGCGGCCGAGAATCAACGCGGTGGGGGCCGACTTGGGCACCGCAGCCGAACGGGGCGACGTCGGTGCCAGGTTCCGGTAGCTCTCCCCCGGCGTCGGGCGTGGATCGGCGTCACCGTCATTGGGCCACAACGCGCAAGCCCGCTCGGCCAGCGCGGTGATGGTCAGTGACGGATTGACGCCGGGATTGGCCGGCATCGCCGATCCGTCCATAACGTGCAATGTCGGGTATCCGTGCACCCGGTGATACGGGTCGATCACCGATTGAGTTGGATCAGCGCCCAGTACGGCACCTCCGAGAAAGTGGGCCGTGATCGGGATGTCGAACACCTCACCCCAGGTGCCGCCGGCCTGGCCACCCATTTCCGCTGCCATTAAGCGGGTCGCCTCGTTGCCCTTCGGAATCCAACCCGGGTTCGGCTCCCCCGCACCTGGACCGGAAACCATCCGGGCACCGCCCCGCAACCGCGAAAAGCGGGTCGAACGCAACGCTGTGGTGATGGAATTGTCCTTGGTCTGCATCACCAATGCGATGATGGTGCCCTCGCTCCAGTGCCGGATGTGCAGGGTGCGGGCCAACCGGATCGGATGACGGGCGGCCTGCCGAAGCCAGGAGAGCCACCGGGGCCCGTTGTCGCCGTCAGTCATCAACGTTTGTATTAGTGCCATCGCGTTTGATCCACGACCATAGCGGGTTGGTTCAATATGCGTGTCCGGATCCGGATGGAACGAGGAACTGATCGCAACTCCGACCGAGAAATCCTGCCGTGCATCGTATGTCGGACGGCTGGCGCCCACTATGGATTCAGAGTTGGTCCGGGTGTGATGGCCGACGGCAGCGCTCAGCAGCGGCATCGTACTTGCTCTACTTCGATGCAGCAGTTGTTGGGTGCCCCACGCACCGGCCGCCAGAATCACCTGATCTGCTTGCCACCAGGACTTCTCACCGCTATCGGTGGCACGGGAACCGACGAGAAAGCCACCACCGGGTTGCGGCAGTAACACCTCCACTGTGGTCATCGGCACCACCTTGGCGCCGGCCGCTTCGGCCAGGTAGAGATAGTTCTTCACCAAGGTATTCTTGGCGCCCACGCGGCACCCGGTCATACAGGCGCCGCACTCGGTACACCCGACCCGCCGGGGACCGGCGCCGCCGAAGTACGGGTCCGGCACTTCCCGGCCGGCCGCACCGAAATAGACCCCGACCTCAGCCGGGTGAAAGGTGTGCCCGACGCCCATCTTTTCCGCAACCGCTCGCGCTACTTGATCGGCCGGGGTCTGCGCATGGTAGGTCGCGACACCCAACATTCGGGCGGCCTGATCCAGGTACGGAGCGAGTTCGGTTTCCCAGTCGGTGATCTGTGACCACACCCGATTTCGATAGAACTCGGGAGCCGGCGGATACAGGGTGTTGGCGTAAACCAGGGACCCGCCGCCGACACCCGCACCGGCCAGCACCATCACATCCGGCAGCAGGTGGATGCGTTGGATACCGTAGCAACCCAGCCTCGGAGCCCAGAGAAAACGACGCAGATCCCACGAGGTCTTGGCGAACTCGTCGTCGGCGAACCGTCGTCCGGCCTCCAGAACTGTTACCCGATAACCCTTTTCGGTAAGCCGTAGGGCAGCAACACTGCCACCGAAACCGGACCCGACTACGACCACGTGGGTCCCGGGAAGCTGTTGTGCGCTGTCGTTGATCACCGCTGCCGGACCAAACCCTCCTGGAAAGCCGTGGCGATGAGCACGCCCTGCTTGTTGTAAAAGCTACCCAGACCCAGCCCCCGAGCACCCGAGGCGCTCGGGGAGGCGATGTCGTACAGCAGCCACTGATCCACTCTGATCGGCCGGTGGAACCACATGGCGTGATCCAGGGAGGCCACCTGCAGGTTACCGTCGGAGATCTTGACTCCATGGTTCACCATGATGGCATCGAGCAGGGTGAGGTCAGAAAGGTAGGCCAACAAGCACACGTGCAGCAGATCATCGTTCGGCAGCTCACCATCCGCGCGGAACCAAATCTGGCTGTGAGCACCTGGTTTGGGCTGCTGTACGGCTGATTTCCAGGACGGTTCGGTGACATATCGTAGATCGAACGGACGGGGGGTTTGGGCCCATAGTCCTGGATGGGTTGACCCCACCACCTGCTCGGCCAGGGTGGGCAGGGCCTCGGGGTCGGCCACTTCGGGCCCCGGTAGACAGTGGTCGAACCCTGGTTCATCAACCTGGAAAGAGGCGGACAATGAGAAGATTGTTTGGCCGTGTTGGATGGCTATCACCCGGCGGGTGGTGAAGGACTTTCCGTCTCTGGTGCGTTCGACCTGGTAGACAATCGGTGCCTGGTTGTCCCCCGGCCGCAGGAAATACGCGTGCAGGGAGTGCACCCGGCGATCCTTCGGTACCGTCCGCCCGGCCGCGACCAGAGCCTGGGAGGCCACCTGCCCACCAAAAACCCGAGCTCGAGTATCACCCGGGAAGGAGAAACCTCGGTAGATGTTGTCCTCGATTCGTTGCAGATCGAGTAACGACACCAAGGCGTCCAGTACTTTCTGACCGCGCGGAACACCGTCGGTATCCAGGTCAAACTGTGGAGGTTGATTCACCCTCCTACCGTAGTTCAGTAATCTGGGTCGGAGCGCAAAAATGCCCGGCCCACCGAATGGTGAGTCGAGCACTTTGCGCGGTGCGAATGCAGCGAATCAGTCGTGGTCCTTCTGGCCCATCCGGTGCACCCGGATCAGGTTTGTGGAACCGGAGGTGTTGGGCGGTGAGCCGGCGACGATGACAACCTGGTCACCGGGGTTGAATCCGGGAATCTTGGAAAGCGCTGCGTCGACCAATTCGACCATCTTGTCGGTGGACTCGACGGACGGAACCAGGAACGCCTCCACACCCCAGGTGAGAGCGAGCTGCGATCTGGTGGAGGCAAGCGGGGTGAACGCCAGCAGGGGTAACCGGGTGTGCAGCCGCGCGAGTCGCTTGGCGGTATCGCCGGACTGGGTGAAGGTGACAAGGGCCTTGGCATTCAACCGCTCGCCAATGTCGCGAGCGGCGTAGGACATCACGCCGCGCATGGTCCGGGGCACATGGGTCAGTGCGGGCACCACGACAGACTCCTGCTCGACGGCTTCGATAATGCGGGCCATCGTCCGAACCGTGATGAACGGAAACTTTCCGACGGACGTTTCGCCGGAGAGCATCAGAGCGTCGGCTCCATCCAGGACAGCATTTGCCACATCGGAGGCTTCGGCGCGGGTCGGCCGGGAGTGGTCGATCATCGAGTCCAGCATCTGGGTGGCCACGATGACCGGTTTGGCATTCTCCCGA
>JBBSUU010000126.1:0-7980 GCA_038234115.1 Mycobacteriales bacterium | reverse complement strand
CTGATTACGTTTTGCATAGTTCGGTCACGACCGGGGACATACCGTCCTCGGTCGACTTATCTGTCCGAGCTTCGGCACTCTGATTGGGACTGGGCTCGGGCACTCTGATTGACTGGCGCCATGACTCTGCTGAGCGAAGCCCAGGCCATGTCCGCGGATTTGCAATCGTTGCGCCGGCAACTGCACCGGATCCCGGAAGTCGGTTTGCAATTGCCCAAAACTCAGGCAGCGGTCCTGGCAGCGATCGATGGCTTGGGTCTGGAAGTCACGACCGGCCGCTCTTTGACCTCGGTCACCGCGGTTCTGCGCGGCGGCAAGCCCGGACCGGCGGTT
Source organism: Mycobacteriales bacterium (assembly GCA_038234115.1). Taxonomy (GTDB): domain Bacteria; phylum Actinomycetota; class Actinomycetes; order Mycobacteriales; family Nakamurellaceae; genus Nakamurella. The sequence continues at coordinate 7,647 of JBBSUU010000126.1, read as the reverse complement.
CTGCTCCGCGGCGATATGGACGGACTGCCGGTCACCGAGCGGACCGACCTGGAGTTCAGTTCGGAACACGAAGGCATGATGCATGCCTGTGGGCACGATCTGCACGTTGCCGGCCTGGTTGGCGCTGCGCGGCTATTGGCAGCGAGACGGGAGGAATTGGTCGGAGATGTGGTTTTCATGTTCCAGCCCGGCGAAGAAGGCTTCGACGGTGCTCATCACATGATCAAGGAAGGCGTACTACGGGCTGCCGGCGATACCGTCATCGGCGCCTACGGATTGCATGTGATGTCGGCCTTGCTGCCCAACCGGGTATTCGGCTCCCGACCCTGGACCTTCATGGCCAGCTCGGACGGCCTGCACGTCCGCATCATCGGCGCCGGTGGACACGGCTCCACCCCCCACTGGGCTGCCGACCCCATTCCGGCGGCGGCCGAGATGGTGACGGCCCTGCAGACCATGGTGACCCGGCGATTCAACATCTTCGACCCGGTGGTTGTCACGGTCGGTTCCTTCCATGCCGGCACGAAGCGCAACATCATTCCGGATGAAGCGGTATTTGAGGCCACCATCAGGTCTTTCTCACACGATGCGCGGGAGCAGGTGCTGGTTCGCGCGGTCGCACTTTGCGAAGAGATCGCCCTCGCTCATGGTCTTAGATCTGAGGTCCGTGTTGAACGCGAATACCCGGTAACAGTGAACAACCCGGACGAATATGAATTTCTGGCCGCCACCACCCGGGATTTGCTGGGCGATGATCGGTTCACCAGACTCGAAGATCCGAGCGCCGGCGCCGAAGACTTCTCCCGGGTGCTGGATGCTGTTCCCGGTTGCTATGTCTTCCTCGGCGCCACTGAATTCGCGGAACCGCTCGAAGCCCCGGGTAACCACTCTCCCCTCGCCCGATTCGACGACTCGGTCCTCCCCGACGGAGCAGCATTACTGGCCGAGTTGGCCGTGCGGCGGCTGGCTCGGGCGCAGGTCTGACCCGCTCCCTCAGCACTGGGTCAGAACGATCGGCCCGTCATCGGTAATAGCGATGGTGTGTTCGGCGTGTGCGGCCGTGGATCCGTCGGTGGTGCGCAGCCCCCAGCCATCGGCCATGCGCAGGTAGTCATCGCGCCCACCGGCCTGCAGCATCGGTTCGATGGCGATCACCAATCCAGGTCGTAGCCGATATCCGCGGCCGGGGCGGCCGTCGTTGGCCACCTGCGGTGCCTCGTGCATCGACCGACCGATACCGTGCCCGCCGTGGCCTTCCAGCAATCCGAAACCGGTTCGGCGACAGCAGGTACCGATGGCGTGGCCGATGTCGCCAATGCGCCCCCCGGCAACAGCGGCAGCTATCCCCGCGGCGAGGGCACGTTCGGCGGTATCGATGATCAATTGATCGAAGGCGTTGACCTCGCTGGACCCGGGCACGATGGTGCTGAAAGCGGCATCCGCGCACCAACCGTCCACGAAGGCTGCGCAGTCCACGCTGAGCAAATCTCCTGGCTGCAAAGGACTGTCATCGGGGATGGCATGCACGATGCGATCGTTCACGGATGTGCACAAGACTCCGGGGTAGGGGCCCCGAGCCCACCGCGGGTGATAGTTGAGGAAGGCGGGAGTGCCACCGCCGGCGGCAATCGTAGCCGCGGCCAGCCCGTCCAGTTCCCTGGTGTTTACGCCCGGTCGCACGGCATCGCGAACAGCAGCCAGCGTGTGCGCGACCAATGCGCCGGCCGGTTTCATCGCGTCGATCTGGCTGGGTGTTTTGAGCCGAATCACGATTCGCCCACCGAGATGGTCATCCCGGCCCTTCGGTCACGCCGGACCCCAGCCCGGACTTACTCGCCGCCGCTCGGCAACAACCGTCGGTGGCACCTGCCCGTCTGCCTGCGCCGGCGTCCACGCCTGGTCGGCGGTCCATTCGCTGCGGCAGCCAAGGCAACGAAACATGGTCAGATCAGCTGTGTCGGGGACCGGTCGCCAGTTGCACAGCTGTCGGCAGGAGTGGGATTCAAGGGCCGACATACATTTCATTCTAAGGAATTCGCCGCCCGACCTCCGACCACCTGCACCCGTGTCGCTCGAGCCACCGAGGTCAGTGCCGCAGGTAGGTGACGAAGGCGAAGCCTTCGTGCTCCTCGCGGGCGGATTCCCGCCATACGTCAAGGTCGATTGTCGGGAATACCGTGTCGCCGGCTATCTGCTGATCAATGTGGGTGATCTCCAACCTGTTGGCCACCTCGATCACTTGGGCGTACAGATCGCCACCGCCGGCGATGATCAGCTCGTTGGCGCCTGCCAGGTCCAAGGCCTGCGCCACCGAATGCACGACGGTGACGCCGTCAGCGGTCCAATCCGGCTGACGCGTGAGCACCAAGGTGGTTCGTCCTGGTAACGGACGACCGATCGACAGATAGGTCCGGCGTCCCATCAGCATCGTCTTCCCCAGGGTCAGCGCCTTGAAGTGCTTCAGATCGGCGGGGATGTGCCAGGGCATGTCGTTGTCGCGGCCGATCACGCCATTCCGGGCGACCGCTGCGACCAGGGTCAGGTTCATACCGCGATCGGGGCTTTGATTGACGGGTCGGGGGAGTATCCGACCAGCTCGAAATGCTCGTATTCGAAGGCGTCCAGAGTTTCGATCCCGTCGGCAATCACCATGGTGGGCAACGGTTTCGGCGAACGGGTCAGCTGAAGCCTGGCTTGGTCGAGATGATTGGAGTACAGGTGTGCATCGCCGAGAGTGTGGACGAACTCACCGGGCCGAAGGCCGGTCACCTTTGCCACCATCATGGTCAGCAACGCGTAGGAGGCAATATTGAACGGGACTCCGAGGAACACGTCGGCCGAACGTTGATAGAGCTGGCACGAGAGCTTTCCGTCAGCCACGTAGAACTGGAACATCGTGTGGCATGGCGGTAGGGCCATCTCGTTGACTTCGGCGACATTCCACGCCGAGACGATATGCCGTCGGGAATCCGGATTCTGCCTGATCGACTGGACCACCGCGGCAATCTGATCGATGCTGCCACCGTCCGGTGTTGGCCAGGACCGCCACTGGTGGCCATAGACCGGGCCCAGCTCACCCTCGGGATCAGCCCATTCGTCCCAGATCGAAACGCCACGTTCCTGAAGCCACTTGACGTTGGTGGCGCCGCGAAGAAACCACAGCAACTCGATGATCACCGAACGCATATGCACCTTTTTGGTGGTCACAACCGGAAATCCCGCGGCCAGATCGAAACGCATCTGATGGCCAAAAATGGAACGGGTCCCGGTACCGGTCCGATCAGTCTTCGATACACCCTCGTGGAGAATTTTTTCCATCAACGCCAAGTACTGCTGCATGGATGCGAGCCTAGTGGTCCCCGGTGAGTGGTCCCAGCACGGTGCCGGCGCCGCACCGAAGCGTCGCCGAATCGGGAAAGTTGCACCGAGCAAGCGGGTGGCGCCGAAAGGTGTCCCGGGTTCTGGTCGGCGCTTCTGGTCACCCTCGCTTGGCTGGCCGCTTACGATGGTCCCGGCCCCTCAACGAGAGAAGTAATTACGTGGCACGACTTGGCGTCTATCTGATGATCTTCGGTTTCGGATCAATTTTGCTCTACGTCTTCGACTCGCACTTCTTCCTACTGGGCTGGGCGGATCGGTGGCAGCCCTACTTTGGCGCCGCTCTCGGCATCGTCGGAATATTCCTGTACGTGGCCACCTTGAACCGTGGGCCCGCCAGCAGAGGCAACTCGACAAACGCAGGATCCAATGCTTTCCCGCCGGCCGGCGGGCAGCAATTCGGCCAGCCACAGCAGTTTGGCCAGCCACAGCAACCCGGGTACCAGCAGTCCGGCCAGCCACAGCAGTCCGGCCAGCCACAGCAGTTCGGCCAGACGCAACAGTTCGGCCAGACGCAACAGTTCGGCCAGCCACAGCAACCCGGGTACCAGCAGTTCGGCCAGCCATCGCAATTCGGACAGCAGCAACCCAATGAGCAGTTCGGACAGCATCAGCAACCTGCTGGCCGGCCTGGCTATCCGCCGACCGGGGCACCTTCGCCCGGTTACCCGCCGCCGCAATCGGGCCCGCAACGACTTCCCGAACAGCCCTACCAACGCCCCCAGTTCCCTACCGGTCAGTAGCGATGTCCTGACCAGGCGATACTGTCCTGGTCCCCGCCGCCCAGTAGCGACCGCGGTAATACTGGTCAAATGATCTCGATAGCAGTTGCCCGCGCTCTTCGTGACGGCGGTCTGGTCTGGAAGCCCCAGGTCGGCGATTGGTTTGTGGTTGCCGACCGCGGCATGGATGAGGACATCTTTGTGCTCAGCGATATGACCGCCGAACTGCACGAATACCCGCACGGAAATGTGATCGGGTTCAACGGAACCACCGAGTGGGCCCTGGACTCGGTCGAGGGCGACGATGCGGTGTGGCTGCCCCGCGAGTCCCAATTGCGTGACCTGCTGGGGTCAGCATTCCGAGCGCTGGCCCGCACCCCGGCTGGGTGGCGAGTTGATCTGGAAGTTAGCGGAAGGGCTTGGGATATCGAGGACGCCGATGCCGAGCAGGCCTACGCGCTGGCGCTGCGATATCTGGTCAGCGGTGCATGACCAGCGGTGCATGACCAGCGGCGAAATGACAGACCACGAAGACAGCCGCCGAAAAGATACTCACCAACTGGCGTGCAGTGGGCGTCCTTCGTCGTATCCGGCCGAACTCTGCAGCCCCACCACCGCCCGTTCATGGAAAGCGGGAATGGTGGTGGCGCCGGCGTAAGTGAAACTTGATCGCACGCCGGCGGTGATCGAGTCGATCAGATCCTCGACACCGGGGCGTTGGGGGTCCAGGTACATCCGCGAAGAGCTGATGCCCTCCTCGAACAAAGCCATCCGCGCCCGATCGAAACCACCTGCGTCACGTGTCCTGTTCGACACGGCTCGGGCCGAAGCCATTCCGAAGGACTCCTTGTAGATCCGGCCGTCAGCACCGGTCAACAGGTCGCCGGGGCTTTCGTAGGTGCCGGCAAACCAGGAACCGATCATCACACTCGCGGCGCCGGCAGCCAACGCCAACGCCACATCCCGCGGATACCGAACTCCACCGTCGGCCCAGACACTCGCACCTGATTCTGTTGCCGCGGCCGCACACTCCAACACGGCCGAGAACTGCGGTCTGCCCACACCGGTCATCATTCTGGTGGTGCACATAGCGCCGGGACCGACGCCCACCTTGATGATGTCGGCGCCGGCCGCCGCCAGTTCACTCGCTCCGATTGCAGACACCACGTTGCCGGCTGCAATTGGCAGCGGACGGCCGGCCGAGCCTGCGTAGCTATCGCGAACCTGGCGTACCTGGGTCAGCGCCTCCAGCATCTTGTCCTGGTGTCCATGGGCCGTGTCCACCACCAGAACGTCAACACCCATTGCAATCAAGGCCTCCGCTTTGGACCGCACATCGCCATTGATGCCGATTGCGGCCGCAACCACCAGAGACCCATTGGCATCCAGCGCGGGCTGGTAGATCGTGGAGCGAAGCGCGTTCTTTCTCGTCATGACGCCGACCAGTGTCCCGCCATCCATCACCGGCGCAAGGTCCACGTGTCGATCTGCCAACGTGGTGAACATATCCCGCGGCGCCTGCGCCGCATCCAGGGATAGGACATCCTGCGCCATGACATCCTTTACTTGCGTGAATCGATCTACCGACTGGCCATCCCGCTCGGTCATCACTCCGATGGGCTGCCCGTTCTCGACGACCACGACGGCGCCGTGGGCACGCTTGTGAATCAACGTAAGCGCTTCACCCACAGTTGTTTTCGGGCCAACGGTCACTGGCGTGTCGAAGACCGGGTGGGCCGCTTTGACCCGACCGACGGCCTGGGAGAGCACATCAAGCGGGATGTCCTGGGGGAGCACCGAGATGGCGCCGCGGCGAGCGACGGTTTCAGCCATCCGTCGTCCGGAGATCGCGGTCATATTGGACACCACCAACGGCAGCGTGGTGCCCACGTGATCCGGGGTGGTGAGGTCGACGTCCAGTCGCGACGTGATGGCGGATCGACTGGGGACCATGAACACGTCGCTGTAGGTCAGGTCATGGTGGGGGACGAGATCATTGAGGAAGCGCACGTTGAGTGAGCTTACCCATGGCCCCAGCCCGCGGTGAATCAAAGTCGATGGTCCAGAACGGATCCCAGATAGTCGGCTCATCAACGACTGAGCAGCAAACCAGGTGTCCATCGCAGGCCACTTCGCCTCTGGCGCAGTGACGGGTAGGGCAGCTCAAGAGCGCAGCCTGTAGTCAGTTGTCGCCGAGTGGGCCGGCCTGTACCGGCAAATTTCGCACCAGGTCCACGCGCTGCCAAATCTCACCTTCAAGGATTTCGAGTTCGGCACTGTCGGAATTCATCGACGGATCCATCACCAGCATTCCATGCGCCTGCACCACTGCTGACTGCCAGGTTGACCGGGTGAAATCGTGTGAGTGTTGACCATCTGTGATGCGGTATTGCTCCATGGCCGAAGTCCTCCATCGTTGCCAGCATGAGTCCTGCCCGCCCGAGTCGTACCCGTTCAAGTCCAGCACGTCCGGATCCGTCGGTATCTCCTCATTGTGCGTTTTGCCGTGACCTTTGTACATGGACTGAAGGTGTGAAGAACATAAGTGCGAAGGGAGATTCCTCCTGTTCGGTTCATTTTTATTGCAGATCATTGAGAGATTTATCCGCCCGCAGCCCTCGCCATCGTGGCTGGCGCAGCCGCCCCGTTGGGGTGATCTCGGCATAGACCACCTCGGCTACATATTTCGGTCGGACCCACTGAGCGTCCCTGACCTCCACGCCGGCGGCTGAAATGTCCAGTGGGGGGGTCGCTCGGTGCAGTGGTTTCAATTTTGACATTAGATCCGCCAGCATTGCATCGGTGAAACCGGTGCCGACTTTGCCGACGTAGCGCCAGCCTTTTTCTGCACCCTCGCCCGGCACCGCCAGCAATAGCGAGCCAATACCATCGCTTCGACGGCCCTGACCCGGCTGCCAGCCGACTACCACCACTTCGATTTCCAGTTCATGTTTGACCTTCAACCACATCCTCGTCCGAGTACCGGGCGAATAGCTCGAATCTCCCCGCTTGGCGATTACCCCCTCCCAGCGGGCTGCCTTCGTGCTTGCCATGACCTCACCGATCGATCCGGTCAACTGATCGGGTACCCGGCAGTTATCTCCGCGCAGCTGCAGCGCCTGGAGAATCCGGCGTCTATCGTCGTACTTCTTTGTCAGCAGCGATATTCCATCCAGGTGAAGCACATCAAAAACCAGAAATTTGGCCGGCACGCGGGCTGCCGCAACCGTGATCTCGGGAATCTTGCTAAGGCCCATGCGCTGCTGCATGAGGCCGAAGTCGGTTCTTCCGTTGTTGTCGTAGGCAACAATCTCGCCGTCCAAAACTCCGGTGTGACCATTCATCAGCGCGCGGAGTTCGGCCAATTCCGGGAAAGTTCGGGTGTTGTCGTTGCCGGCCCGACTGACGACCGTGACCCCGGCGGCATCGACAAAAGCCAACGCCCGCATGCCATCCCATTTACCCTCGTAGCGCCAACGTGTCGAGTCCTGGACCTGTTCTTCGGATCCGACGGTGGCAGTCATCGGCAGCAGGTTCATTGGAACCG
>JBBSUU010000125.1:0-7995 GCA_038234115.1 Mycobacteriales bacterium | reverse complement strand
CGTCGGCTCGTCCAGGATCAAGATCTTCGCTCCGCGGTAGAGCACCTTGAGGATCTCTACCCGCTGCCGGGCTCCGACGCCGAGCTCCTCGACGTCGATATCGGGATCGACATTCAGGCCGTACCTCTGGCCCAGTTCGACGATCTTGGCTCGGGCGGCCTTGCGGTTCAGCCAACCACCACCACTGACCGGCTCGGACCCGAGAACGATGTTCTCCCAGACGGTCAGGTAGTCGGCCAGCATGAAGTGCTGATGCACCATGCCAATTCCGACCTTGATCGCATCCGCGGGCGAATGGAAGTTCACCTGCGCCCCGTCAACTTCAATGGTGCCCTCGTCCGGCGGTTGCATGCCGTAGAGAATCTTCATCAGAGTTGACTTACCGGCGCCGTTCTCGCCGACCAACGCATGCACGGTGCCGGCCTTGACGGTGATGTTGATATCGCTGTTGGCGACCACGCCGGGAAAACGTTTGGTGATGCCGGTGAGTTTGACCGCCGGCGCGCCGATCACCGTTGATCGGGAGGACGGGGCGGCAGCGTCAGCGCCAGTTACAGGGACCATGGATCTGTTCAATCTCCGCGGTGGGTCGGGAGGTGATCGCACCGCAGGGGTGCGACCGGCATCTGCAGGGAGGACCCTGCAAACGAATTTAGCTGCCGGAAAAGTACTCGACAGCTTGCACTACAGATACGGGACAGGCCCGGTCAGACGCAAGACGTCTGACCGGGCCTGCTGTAAAGATGGAACTGTCAGCTGGTCGGAACTGCCGGCACGACGATTTCACCGGAAACGATCTTCGCGGCGTATTCGTCGATCTGGGCCTTGATGTCATCGACCTGGCCACCGGAGGTGGAGTAGCCGACGCCCTTGGCCTTGAGGTCGTAGGTGGACACACCGGTCAGCGGCGCACCCTTGACCACCGAGGTGATGAAGTCGAGGGTGGCAACGTCAACGCGCTTGAGCATGGAGGTCATGATGACGTCCTTCACGTCGGCGTAGGCCGGGATGTTGTACTGATCGGAGTCAACACCGATGGCCAACTTGCCCGCAGTCTTGGCCGCGGTGAAGAGACCGGAACCCGATCCACCGGCAGCGTGGTAAACGATGTCGGCGCCACCGTCGTACATGCCCTTGGCAATGGTCTCGGCCGAGGCCGGGTCATTGAAGCCCTTGAAGTCCGGCGGGATGGTGATGTACTTGACGTCAACCACGATCGCCGGGTCGACAGCTGCCACACCGGCCTGGAAACCGGACTGGAACTTCTCGATCAGACCGGTCTGAACGCCGCCGATGAAACCGACATGCTTGGCCTTGGACTTGAGCGCGGCAGCAACACCGACCAGGAACGAACCCTGCTCCTCGGCGAAGACCAAGCAGCTCACATTCGGGATCGGTCCACCCTCACGGGCCGGGTCACACAGACCGGAGTCATCGATGATCGAGAAGTTGACCTTGGGGTTGTCGGCGGCAACGGTGGCCAGCACGCCGGCGTAGGCGAAACCGACGGCAACGATAGCGGTGGCGCCCTGATCGACCAGGGTGCGCAGGCGCTCGTCCTTGGCCGAGTCCGGCTCATCCGGAGCAGAATCCAGCTCGATGGTCTTGATCTTGTAGCCGGCCTTCGCCTCGTCAAGTGCCTTGGCGGCCAGGTCGTTGAAGGAGAAGTCGCCTCGTCCACCGATGTCGTAGGCGAAGCCGATCGTGACGGCGGAGCCGTCGAGTCCGGCTTCGATACCACCGGCGGACGCCGGCTCGGTGGAGCCGGACATTCCCTCCGAGGTCATCGCCCCAGAAGACATCGCCCCAGAAGTCATCGCCTCCGAAGACATCGCCCCAGAAGTCATCGCCTCAGAAGTCATCGCCTCCGAGGGCGCGCCGGAAGCGGCCGGGGTGTTGCTGGAACTGGTTGCGGCATTATCACTGGATCCGCAGGCGGCCAGGGTAATGGCGGCGACTGCAAATCCGGCGATCAGCCGAAGGCTGCGTGCACGACGCACTTGTATCTCCTTCTATCTCTTGGGCATCCTGCGGTAATTCTTCCGGCCGAATGGCAACGAACATGGAAGAAAATGCACAGGCACGACGGGGCCGGACGTTACCTGCGGTTTGGCTCCTCGGGCACCCCTGGAGCGGGTCCGTGACCGAATCGTTCTCATCAGCAGGCGTCACCCACGTCACGTTGACTCCTCTTCGCGTAGCAAAACCGTCCATTTCAGATCACTGGTGGAACTGCATCTACCAAGGTCACGAGATGGGTATTGAGACTGTAGACAGGTTTTGTGAGGTTTGGGTAAGGCTTACCTATGTCAAGGACGTCACACGGGCACCGGGTCGCAACCCCCGCTCAAGCGGGGTTAGCATCGAATTGCGTGCTGGGCAGTCCCGCACGTGAGTCTCGTGTGCTGCACAGGTGGTCCCCACCTTCGGGTGGTTCATATTTTTGCTGTGAGATGTTGTCCCGAATTTGCTTATCTTCAGAAATAGCAGCCCGCCGTCCGGTTGGCCGCCCGTCCCGCCGCTGACGTCGGAGGTCTCCCCACATGGCCAGCCCTACCGCGATTCGAGGATCCGGAGGTTCGTCCGGTACCAGTCCAAGCCCCAGACGCGGTTCGTTGTACCGCGGCGGGGAAGGAATGTGGTCCTGGGTCGCACACCGTATTACCGGTGTTCTCACCTTCTTTTTCCTTTTCGCACATGTCCTCGATACCGCCCTTGTTCGGGTTTCCCCGGAGTCCTACAACAAGGTCATCGAGACGTACAAAAACCCGTTGGTCAACCTGATGGAGGTTGGACTGGTCGGCGCGGTGCTCTACCACGCGTTGAACGGTATTCGCATCATGACGGTGGACTTCTGGGCCAAGGGCCCGAAGTACCAGCGGCAGATGCTCTGGGTCGTTCTCGGTGTCTGGATCCTGGTGATGATTCCAGGGGTCTACTTCATGCTGCAGCGCACCGTGATCGACATGTTCGGGGGTGCCTGATGACTGCTTCGACCAATGAGCGCACCGGAATAGAAGCCCCGAATGCCAAGCGCAGGCGGGTTGCCGGCCGCCGGACCAACTTTGAGATGTACTCCTGGCTCTTCATGCGCCTTTCCGGCATCGTGCTGGTCTTCCTGGTGCTGGGCCACCTGGTCATCATGAATGTGCTCGACGGTGGTGTGCACCGCCTCAACTGGGGCTTCGTCGCCGGTCGCTGGGCACAACTGCATTGGCAGATCTGGGATCTGACCATGCTGTGGCTTGCCGAACTCCACGGGGCCAACGGCTTGCGCACCGTGATCAACGATTACGCCCGCAAAGACGGCACCCGATTCTGGTTGCTGGTTCTTCTCTATGCCTCGGTCATTCTGACCGTCGGTCTTGGCACGTTTGTCATCTTTACCTTCGACCCATCCATGGGGGGCTGATCGCCAGTGCAGTTCCATCGTTATGACGTCATTATCGTCGGGGCCGGCGGTGCCGGCATGCGCGCCGCCATCGAATCCTCGCAACGGGCCAGGACCGCGGTTCTGACCAAGCTATACCCGACGCGTTCGCACACCGGTGCGGCACAGGGCGGAATGTGCGCCGCCCTGGCCAATGTCGAGGACGACAACTGGGAATGGCACACCTTCGACACCGTCAAGGGTGGCGACTACCTGGTCGATCAGGATGCAGCCGAGATCATGTGCCGCGAGGCCATCGACGCGGTCTACGACCTGGAAAAGATGGGTCTGCCGTTCAACCGGACCCCCGAGGGGCGGATCGATCAGCGACGTTTCGGTGGTCACACCCGTAACCACGGTGAGGCCGCCGTTCGTCGCGCCTGCTACGCAGCCGACCGCACCGGCCACATGATTCTCCAGACGCTGTACCAAAACTGCGTCAAGCAGGGCGTTGAGTTCTTCAACGAGTTCTACGTCTTGGACATCATGTTGGTCGATGACCCGGACAATCCGGGTGAGCAGGTCTGCACCGGCGCCGTGGCCTACGAATTGGCCACCGGCGAGATCCACGTCTTCCACGCCAAGTCGGTGGTCTTTGCCACCGGCGGTGCCGGGAAGGTCTTCAAAACCACCTCCAACGCCCATACTCTGACCGGTGACGGCATGGGTGTCATCTTCCGTAACGGACTTCCGTTGGAAGACATGGAGTTCTACCAATTTCACCCGACCGGACTCGCCGGCTTGGGCATTCTGCTCACCGAGGGTGCCCGCGGCGAGGGCGCCATCCTGCGCAACGCCTCCGGTGAACGATTCATGGAGCGATATGCGCCCACCATCAAGGATCTCGCGCCGCGTGACATCGTGGCCCGCTCGATGGTGATGGAAGTTCTCGAGGGCCGCGGCTCCGGTCCCCATAAGGACTACGTGCTGCTCGACTGCACCCACCTCGGTGCCGAGGTTCTGGAAACCAAACTTCCGGACATTACCGAATTCGCCCGTACCTATCTCGGTGTCGATCCGGTGACCGAGCCGGTTCCGGTGTTCCCCACCGCGCATTACGCGATGGGCGGCATTCCGACCACGGTGCGTGGCGAGGTGCTCCGGGACAACGATCATGTGGTGCGCGGACTGTACGCAGCGGGCGAGTGCGCCTGCGTTTCGGTGCACGGTTCCAATCGGCTCGGGACCAATTCGCTGCTGGATATCAACGTATTCGGCAAGCGCAGTGGGATCGCGGCCGCCGAATATGCCAATGCAAATGAGTTCGTCCCCGAGCCGGAAACCCCGGCAGCCGGGGTGATCTCGTTGGTGGAGAATCTGCGAAGCGCCACCGGCGGCGAGCGGGTAGCCGACATCCGCATCGCACTGCAGGCCACCATGGACGCCAACGCTGCGGTCTATCGCACCGAGGAGACGTTGAAAACGGCGTTGACCGACGTCCAACTGCTCAAGGAGCGGTATGCCAACGTTTCGGTGCAGGACAAGGGAAAGCGTTTCAACACTGATCTTCTCGAGGGCATCGAGCTGGGCTTCCTGCTCGAACTTGCCGAGGTGATGGTGGTTGGGGCGTTGAACCGCAAGGAATCTCGTGGTGGTCACGCTCGGGAAGACTTCCCGTCCCGCGATGACGTGAACTACATGCGGCACACCATGGCCTACAAGGTAGGCGAAAATCTCTTGAGCGATATTCGTCTGGACTACAAGCCGGTTGTGCAGACGCGCTACCAGCCGATGGAGCGTAAATACTAATGACAGCAACACTCCCGGCGCCGGCGCAGCACACCCAGCCGCTCCCAGAGGCACCGCCCGGTTCCGTCATCGTGACGGTGAACCTGCAGCGGTTCAACCCCGAGGTCGACGATGTTCCGCATATGGAGAGCTACCGGATTCCGGCGTTGCCGACCGACCGAGTACTCAACCTGCTGCATTACATCAAGTGGTATATCGACGGCACGCTGGCATTTCGCCGGTCCTGCGCGCACGGCGTCTGTGGGTCCGATGCCGTTCGCATCAACGGCCGGAATCGACTGGCCTGCAAGGTACTTGTCAAGGATTTGATCTCCGACAAGAAGACCGAGATGACGATCGAGCCGATCAAGGGACTACCTTTGGAAAAGGACCTGATCGTCGACATGGAGCCGTTCTTCGACGCGTTCCGCTCCGTGATGCCGTTCATGGTCACGCATGGAAATGAGACTTCGCGGGAGTGGGTGCAGTCGATCGAGGACCGCGAGCGCTTTGATGACACCACCAAGTGCATCATGTGTGCCTGCTGTACGACATCGTGTCCGGTGTACTGGAGTGCCGACAACTATGTCGGGCCGGCCGCAATTGTGGCGGCGCACCGCTTCATCTTCGACTCCCGGGACCAGGCCGCTGATGAGCGCTTGGAGATTCTCTCCGACGCCGAGGGTGTCTGGCGTTGCCGCACCACCTTCAACTGCACCGACGCCTGCCCTCGTGGCATCCAGGTCACCAAAGCGATCCAAGAAGTCAAGCGCGCCTTGATGTTCAAGCGCATCTAGTTTTGTCACCGCCGGGGCGGGGATAGGGTTGGTCGCGATGACTGCCTATCCCCGCCCTTTGCGTTTTCTTTCCCTTCTTCTGGTCCTGCTCATTGTCTCGACGAGCGTGGTGCTCAGCGCCGCCGCTGACGGGGAGTATCTACCACCATCGGTATCTCTTTCGCCCCCGGATACTTCCGGTTGCCCGTACGCGAGTTTGCCGGTGGCGCCGGTTGATACCTCCGAGGCCGTTGCGCCCGGCTTGACTTCCCCGGCACCGCTGCCGGTGCCCGACCCGCCGGTGGGTGTTCCGGCTACTTCCTGCGGTTTTCTACTACCGCCGGATGCGACGGCAATACCGAGTGATATTTCCGCTTCGGCCTGGGTGGTGGCCGATCTGGATAGTGGAAAAATTTTGGGAGCCAAGGACATCCACGGTCGCTATCGGCCGGCATCGACTCTCAAGCTCCTGACCGCCCTGACGATGTTGCAAACTCTGCCGGATCTTTCGCAGGTGGTTGTCGGGACCGACGAGGACTCCAGGCAGGAGGGTTCTCGGGTCGGCATCGGCGAAGGTGGTCAATACACCGTTGCCCAGTTGCTGTTATTCATGATGATGGGATCCGGCAACGACACCGCATTTGCGCTGGCTCGCGCCAACGGCGGGTTTGACAAGACGGTGGCCGACATGAACGCGGTCGCAGCCTCTTTGGGCGCGCAGGACACCCGGGCGGTGACCGTGTCGGGTCTGGACGGGCCGGGACAGATGACGTCTGTGTACGACCTCGGACTGATCATCCGGGCCGCCATGGCCAACCCTGCCTTCCCACCGCTGATCTCAACCCCGTATTCCCAGGTGCCCGGATTCGGCAGCGAACCGGCATTCGGTATTGCCAACGACAATGATCTGCTCCTCCATTACCCGGGGGCTCTGGGTGGCAAGACCGGCTTCACCGACGACGCCGGCAATACCTATGTCGGGTTGGCCGAGCGTGATGGCCGACGGTTGCTGGTCACCATGCTCGGCGGCACCCAGCAACCCCGCCGGCAGTGGATGCAAGCCGGATCGCTGCTGGACTGGGGCTTTTCGGTCGCCGCCGGTACACCATCAGTGGGTCGTCTCATCAATTCCGCATCGGAGATCGGGGCGCCGGCAAGCCAAACCCCACCGGTGGCCGCGACAGATTCAGGGCGAGCTTCGATGTCGGCTTCGCCCGCTGCTTCCGAGCCTGGGGACACGGTGCCGCCCGGTAGTTTCGCGGTCGGTACCCCGACCAGCGATCCTGGAATGGCCGGATCACCGAATCCCGGTTCAACACGAAATCCGCAACCACCATCAACGATCTCGGCGCTGTTCTGGGTGATCTTGGTAGGCGTCCTGGTGCTGGTAGCAGGCATCGGACTGGTTGTCTTCGCCCGCCGACGCAGCGAGCCGGCCCTGGATGAAACCGATGCCAACGGAACTGAAGCGACCCTGCCGGAGGTCAGTAATAAAGACCAATCGCCAGATCATCGAGCTTAGGCGCCATCTCCGGCAGGTAAGTGGGAAACTCGCCGCCCTTGCAGACCAGCGCGACTACGAGTGAATAGTCACCATTCCGATAGCCATAGAGTTGCGCTTCGCCACCATCGGAAGCAAACGTAACGTGCTGTCCGGCCAGGGTGATCGTTGCCGGCACTGCTCCATCGGCCACCCCATTGATGTCGGTTTTGAAGTCGCGGCCGGTGGTGTCAACGGTGGCAACGCTCGGATCGGTGAATTTCTTGCCGACATAGGCGACATATTCGGCGGTGACTTCGGCGTCGGTCGGCAGCGTGTCGCGTTTCTGGTAGCCACCGGGCTGATAGAGCCCGAGGAAACACTGGGATTCTTTGTACGTGTACTCGTGGATACCCGGTTCATCGGTGGTCGCGGTCCAATCGGCGCCGAAAGCCTGATAGCCCCAGAGCAGGTCCTTGGAGGCCGGGGCGACGTTCGGGTCATCGCGCTCCGACGTCGACGTTGGGCTGCTACTGGTTTCGGTGCTACTGGTTCGAGTGCTGTTGGTCCGCGTTCCCCCG
>JBBSUU010000124.1:0-8003 GCA_038234115.1 Mycobacteriales bacterium | reverse complement strand
TCGGCCCGGTGGCGGTGTTCGCCGCCTCCAATTTCCCGTTCGCGTTTTCCGTCGCCGGCGGCGACACTGCCTCCGCTTTGGCCGCTGGTTGCCCGGTGATCGTCAAGGCCCACTCCGGACACTTGCAGACCTCGATCCGCACGGCCGCCATCGTTGCCACGGCACTGACCGAAGCCGGCGCCCCGGAGGGAAGCTTCGCGCTGGTGGCCGGTCGCGAGGTGGGGTCGGCGTTGGTCCAGGACCCGGCCATTGCCGCTGTGGGGTTCACCGGTTCGCTGACCGGTGGTCGCGCGTTGTTCGACCTGGCGGTCGCACGCCCCGATCCGATCCCGTTCTACGGCGAGCTGGGGAGTGTGAACCCGGTCGTCATTACCGACGCAGCGATGGCGCACCGCGAGGCCGTACTCGCCACCGGCCTGGCTGGTTCCTTCACCCTGGGACTTGGGCAGTTCTGCACCAAGCCGGGCGTGGTGTTCATTCCGGCCGGCAGCACTTTCGCCGACAGCCTGGCCGCCGCCGTGGTGGAAAAGGGCGAGGCCACCAGCGGTGTGATGCTGACCCAACGCATCGCCGATGCCTACCCCGCGGGGCTACAGAACTTCGCCGCCGACAATGCCGTCGCCGTGGTGCTCGGTAATCCCCAACAGGACAGTTCTACCGGCGCGGTCAGCCCGGCGATCTTGTCCACCACTGCCGCTGCCGTCAGGCGGCGACCCGAGGTGCTGTTGGCGGAATGCTTCGGGCCGGTAACGCTGTTGGTCGAATATGACGGACCGGCCGACCTCGAGTCCGCCCTCAAAGTTGTCCCCGGCAGCCTGACCGCCACCGTGCACGCTGAATCGACTGAAACGCAATATTTGGCAACCACTCTGGTGCCGGTGTTGACTTCGCTGGCCGGCCGAGTGTTGTTCGGCGGGTGGCCAACCGGGGTGGCTGTCACCTGGTCGCAGCACCACGGTGGGCCGTGGCCGGCCACCACGGCTCCGCTGCACACTTCGGTGGGAGCAACTGCAATTCGCAGATTTTTGCGCCCGGTTACCTACCAGGACGCCCCGCAGGAGGTCCTACCGCCGGCGCTGAAAGACAACAACCCGCTGGGCATTCCGCGGCGCATCGACGGCGCGCTGACCGGGTGACCGGGTCGACTGACGTCGGCGGGCCGGGCCAGAACTACCGGCGATAGGTTTCCAGTAGTCGCAGCCAGATCTCGCTCATCGTCGGGTAGGACGGCACGGCATGCCAGAGTCGGTTGATCGGTACTTGCCCGACGATGGCGATGGTGGCCGAATGGATCATCTCACCCACCTCCGGACCGACGAAAGTCATGCCGACGATGACCTCGCGATCGGTATCCACCACCATCCGAGCCTTCCCCACGTAGTCATCGGCGTGCAGGTGGGCGCCGGCGACGCCGCCGATCTCGAAGTCCACGACTTTGACGTGGGGGTAGGCCTTTTGCGCCTTCTCAGCGGTCAAGCCCACCGAGCCGACCTCGGGCTGGGTGAACACCACGGACGGAACGCAGGCAATATCAGCTGTTGCCACATGTTTGCCCCAGGCCTCCTCGTCCACCGCACCCGCGTTGGCGCGCACTGCGATGACGTCACCGGCGGCGCGTGCTTGGTATTTGCCCTGGTGGGTCAGCAATGCCCGACCGTTCACATCGCCGACGGCGTACAACCAGCCCGCCGGGATAGCCTTGACCCGCATGGTCTCGTCGACTTCGAGATACCCGCCCGGGGAAAGGCCGATCGTTTCCAGACCAATGTCGAAAGACGCCGGCGTCCGCCCGGTTGCAACGAGAAACTCATCAGCCGTGAGGGTTTCGCCCTTCGGAAGCTCCACCGTCACCACACCGCCGGCTCGTTGTACCGATATCGGCGATACCCCGGTGCGAACCTGAGCGCCAGCCGCCCGCAGGTGATCAGCGACCATCTCGCCGGCGAAGGGTTCCAGCCCACCCAGTAGACCGGAGCGAGACAGCACGGTGACCTCGGCGCCGAAAGCCGTATATGCAGTGGCCATTTCGGAGGCCACAACACCCCCGCCGAGGATGACCAGCGACCCGGGTACCTGGTCGGCGGTGGTGGCTTCGCGGCTGGTCCAAGGTTTGGCCTCGGACAAACCCGGGATATCCGGAATGGCCGCCGTGGTGCCGGTGCACACTGCGACGGCGTGCCGCGCGGTGAGTACTGTCACGGCTCCGTCGGACCCGGTCACCGTCACCTCCCGCACACCACTGAGGCGTCCGTGCCCGCGTACCAGCTCGATACCAACACTTTTGAGCCAATCGGCTTGGCCGCTGTCATCGAAATTCTCGATGAATTTATCTCGCCGGGCCAAGACTGCAGGCACATCCAACGTTCCGGAGATCGCCTCGCGGGCGCCGCCGACGGCGCGTGCCGCAGCTAGGGCCATGATCGGCGTCAACATGGCTTTGGAGGGCATGCAGGCCCAATAAGAACACTCACCACCAACTAGTTCGGCTTCGAGTATGACCGCAGTCAGGCCGCCCTGCACGGCGCGGTCTGCAACGTTCTCACCCACCGGGCCGGCGCCGATAACGATGAGGTCATAAGTCGACATGATGGCTCCTGGCTCGCGGTGAAGTGATGCGAGCCACAACATTACGCCGCAGGCCCGCATCCCGCGGACGACAACTGGTCTCCGGTGGTTGAAGTTTGTTCGGTTGACGCCCACCTCCTCACGGCGGGCCGAGCGGTGAGAATGATGATCGCCGCCGCAAACACCAGGGCAACCAGACCCATGAAAGTGAAGAGTCCGCCCAAGGCTCCCACCGCAATCCCCCAGCCGATCGCAGGCATGGCGACAGCGCAACTGAGGATCAGCACCAACCGCAGACGCCCCCACAGCAAGGCAATGGCAGCAACCACGATGAGGGCGCCCAGCGCCATCCCTGCCGCGCCCCCTATTGCGCCGGCCAGGTCGAAGGTGAAGGCGGCGCTGGTACTCAAACTCAGTATCGCGAAACAGGTGAAGGCGAAGAAGGCTCCAAGGACCGTGCCCAACACCGCTGCCGCAATCACCGTTGCCGGCCGGGTCAGCGCCCGTCCGTAACCGACTGCACGCTGCGTCATGGTGCCGCCCTCCCCGTAAATTCACTCACTGCCGGAGTTCATTCAAGCAGGGCGGGGCGGCAAAAAGTCCTGAACGTCGAGATCGGCGGGCAGGCTCAGAAAGCTGACTCCGGGATTTCCATCAGCGACAGATCAGCGGCCTCGACAATGGCCCGTCGAGCGGTCAATTCGGGGAGCACATTGCGACTGAACCACCGGGCCGAGGCGAGCTTGCCGGTGTAGAAGTCGATGTCCGCGGCGCTGGGACTGCCGTCGAGGGCGGTTTGGGCCACCGTTGCCTGCTTCAGCAGCAGGTAGCCGATCAGCAAATCGCCGGTGCTCATCAGCAGGCTGACCGCATGTTCACCGATCTTGTACAGATCACGCGCGTCCTGCTGGGCCTTCATGGCGTAGCCGACCAGGGTGGCGATGATGTACTGGACGTCTTCCAAAGCTGTTGCCAGCAGCGCGAATTCTTCCTTGAAGCGACCGTCCTGGGCATCAGGAGCGGCCGAGCCGATAAATTCGGCGATCTCGGTCGCCACCACGCCGAGTGCGGCGCCGTTGTCCTTGACGATCTTGCGGAAGAAGAAATCCTGGGCCTGGATAGCGGTGGTTCCCTCGTAGAGGGTGTCGATCTTGGCGTCCCGAATGTACTGCTCGATCGGGTAGTCCTGGGTGTAACCGGAGCCGCCGAAAACCTGCAGCGACAGCGCAAGATTCTCGTAGGCACGTTCGCTTCCAACACCTTTGACAATCGGCAGCAGCAGATCGTTGACCCGCTTGGCAGCCTCCAACTCGGTGCCGGCCGCCAGTACTTCGACCCGGTCCTGCCAGGTCCCGGTGTAAAGGTAAGTGGCGCGCAAGCCCTCGGCATAGGCCTTCTGCTTCATCAGGATTCGCCGGACATCCGGGTGATGGATGATGGTGACCCGCGGCGCGGTCTTATCGGTGGATCGCGTCAGGTCGGCGCCCTGAACCCGTTCCTTGGCGTAGTCCAAGGCATTCAGATATCCGGTGGAGAGGGTGGCGATAGCTTTGGTACCAACCAGCATCCGGGCATATTCGATGATATTGAACATCTGGGCGATGCCATCATGCACCTCGCCCAGCAGGTAACCGACCGCCGGAACGTCGTGTTGGCCGAACGTGAGTTCGCAGGTGGTGGAAACCTTCAGGCCCATCTTGTGTTCCACGCCGGTGACGAAGGCGCCGTTGCGCTCGCCGAGTTCGCCGCTCTGCCAATCGAAGAGAAACTTCGGAACCATGAACAGGCTCAGACCCTTGGTGCCGGGGCGGGTCTCGATCCCATCCCCTTCGGGGCGGGCCAACACGAAATGCACAATGTTCTCGGTCATGTCCTGGTCACCGGAAGTGATGAACCGTTTGACGCCGTCGATGTGCCAGCTGCCGTCGGCCTGCTTCACAGCCTTGGTGCGGCCGGCGCCGACATCGCTGCCGGCCTCGGGCTCGGTAAGCACCATCGTCGAGCCCCAATGCCTTTCGACCATGACGGTGGCAATCGGGCGTTGCTCATCGGTGCCCAGCAGGTGGATCAATTTGGCCATACCGGAACCGCTGGAGTACATGTAGACGGCTGGGTTGGCGCCGAGGATCAGCTCGGCGGCCGCCCAACGCAAGGACGGCGGGGCGCCGAGTCCACCAAGTTCTGCAGGTAGTTCCATTCGGAACCATTCGCCATCGGTCATCACCTGATAGGACTTCTTGAACGATGCGGGCAGGGTGACCGAGTGGGTTTTGGGGTCGAATACCGGGGGGTTGCGGTCGGAGTCCACGAATGAGGCGGCAATGGGTCCGGTCGCGACCTTCTCGAGTTCTACGAGGACCCCGCGGGCGGTTTCCGGGTCCATCTCGGCGAACTCGCCGGTGCCCAGACGGGACTCGCCCGAAAAGACCTCGAAAAGGTTGAACTCGATATCACGCAAGTTGCTGCGGTAGTGGCTCATGGCGTCGTCTCCAGGTGTCATCGACTGGCGGTTACCCGCCAGTAGCTCCCAGGCTATTACTCGTCGGTAACTTACGCAAGGGACAAGCTCGAATGCACGGCGAATCCGTCTGAGGTGGATCGGAGGTGGGGTTCCGACCGGAGGTGGGGTTCCGACCGGAGGTGGGTTCAGCCCCAAGGGAGAGGGTGCCAGGGGGTTCCCCAACCGGGTGCGGCCTTGGCAGCTGTTGTTTCAACTGTCAAGGCCTGGACGACCATCGAGTCCCGGGGCAAGCGGTCGCCTGGTAGGTAGGTAACCAATGCCGGGCAGTGCTAACCCTCTCCGGCATGGATCCATTCGGGTATCGCTGAGGTTAACCCGAATGAGTCAGATGAGAATCGCGGCCGCGACCCCATCCGGCGGCCCGAAGATGGCCGTAAAGTGCCTGCTACGGGGCCCGGTTGATCTGGTCCCACGCGACGTGCGGTCGGTGCTGTCGGTACCTCCGGCCGGACCGACCGGCAATTCATACAGCTTGACTTCCAGGCGGTTGGAAATCGACGAGAGGAAGGCCAGCCGTGACAACCCGAAATGATCCTGCTGAGTTGGAAACCTCGGGAGACCCTCGGTCCGATCCGGTGATCGACGATCTGAGTTTTATGATGGCTGAGCTGGCCCGAGAACTGCAGGGTGCGCACAACAGCGTGATCGACACGCTGACGGCGATCACCGAGGCGGCCGTCGCCACAGTTCCAGGGGCATCTTTTGCTTGCGTCACCCAGGTCAGCAGAAAGCAAGTGGTCAGCACCATCGCGGCCACCGACATCAGAGCCGAAAAGGTCAACAGCATTCAGCAGACCGTCGGTCAGGGACCGTGTCTGGAATCGCTGTGGGAGTCCGCCACCATTCGGGTCGAGGATTTTCGCGATGATCAGCGCTGGCCGATGTATTCCATCGCCGCGGTGGACCTGGGCATTTTGAGCATGATCACGCTGCGCCTCTACATCGACAAGCTTGATCTCGGCGCCCTGAGTTTGTACGCCGAGGAGTCAGGGGCGTTCACCGAGGAGTCCCTGACGGTCGCATCGTTGCTGGCCACGCATGCCGCAGTCGCGCTGACAGCGGCCGAACAACAGGCCAATATGGTCGCCGCGGTGGACAGCCGCGATGTCATCGGTCAGGCCAAAGGCATTCTGATGGAGCGCTACCAGTTGGATTCGGGACGAGCTTTCCGGTTGCTGGTGCGGGTCTCGCAAACGACCAATACGCCGCTGCGGGGGGTTGCCGACAAGTTGCTCACCACCGGTGAGATGCCGACGGTCGATCGGACGCCCGCAGAGTAGGGAGTCAGCCGGGCTGCCCGGTTACGACTGTCGGTAGCAGGCAGCAGAATGACACTGTGCTTGCCGTGCTCTGTTCGAACCAGCCTGCGTTGGTTGGCGCGCCGGAATCATGGACCGTGCAACTGGCCGGTGACGATGCGGTGCCGGTGGAGCCGCCGCGCCGGGTGAGCGCCGTCGAGGTGGCCATGATCCAGGAGCGGGTAGCTCCGAGATGGATCTGGAATGACGCAATTTCGGTGTACGGGCCGCTGGTCAGAGCCGAGGTGCGGCTGGATCGTTGCCACGACATCATGATGACCGAGCGATTGCTGCTGCCACGGCAGGGCCGATACGGCGAGCCGGCGTCGGCGTTGGCCGTGTATGCCCGTCTTCATGATCTGCCGGTACCGCCCGATCCGGATCCGGACGAGAGTGCGGCGGGCCCGGAGCTCCCGACCCTGTTCGGTGCGGGTACGCCGTCGACGTCACTCCAGGTCGCCGGGCCCGACCTGCTCTGGGCCGGCTACCTCGATCAGCGCGAGCGGATAGAACGTCTGGCCCCCAACTCCCAGGGCATCGCCGTCGAACCTGGTGCCCTCCGGTTGCTGGTCGCCGCCGACTCGGCGTGTGCGCTGATCGGGGTCGAGATGGGGCATTTGGGAATGCCCTGGAAACGCGAGATCCACGAACGGATCCTCACCGATCGGCTCGGCGCCAGACCCGCCTCCGGTGATCGCCCGGCGAGAATGGCCGTGCTCGCTTCCGCGATCAACGAGGCCTTCGGTTTTCCGGTGAACCCGGACTCTGCCGTTGATCTACGGGCAGCGTTTCGGCGGGTCGGTTTTGACCTGGAGACCACCAGGGCCTGGGTGATCCGCGGACTCGACCACCCGGCGGTGGCGCCGGTGCTGGCCTATAAAGAGTTGTCCCGTTTATTTTCGGCCAACAGCTGGAACTGGCTCGACGAATGGGTGCGGGACGGAAGATTCCGCGCCGAGTACCGGCCGGCCGGGGTGGTGACCGGGCGCTGGGCCACCAGCGGCGGTGGGGCGTTGCAGATCCCCAAGACGGTGCGTACCGCGGTTCGCGCGGATCCGGGACACATCCTGGTGGTGGCCGATGCGGCCCAACTGGAACCCCGCATTTTGGTCGCGCTATCGGGCGATCCGGCCCTGGAGGCATTGGCCGGCGCCGATGACCTCTACGAGGCGTTGGCCCAGGTTGGTTTCAGCAACGATCGTGATAAGGCCAAAATAGCGATGCTCGGCGCAATGTACGGTCAAACCTCCGGGGCGGTGGGGCTATTACTGCCGACGCTGCGCCGCCGGTATCCAGCAGCCATGGAATTTGTCGAGCAGGCCGCGAGGCGTGGGGAGCAAGGAAAGCTCGTGCAGTCCGTACTGGGCCGCACCAGCAATCCACCGAGCCCGGCCTGGACCCAATTGGTCGAGACCGGAGCGGGTCCGACCGCCACCGCTGCGCAGGAAAGTCGAGGTCGGCAGGTCGCGCGAGACCGGGGACGATTTACCCGTAACTTCGTCATCCAGGCATCAGCGGCGGACTGGGCGGCAGTGTGGCTGTCCACGTTGCGACAATCACTGCGCAGGGTGAGCGGAGCCGAGATCGTCTTCTTCCAGCACGACGAGCTGATGGTGCAC